>NZ_CATKPZ010000021.1:0-44226 GCF_949767415.1 Pseudomonas sp. IT-196MI5 | reverse complement strand
ACGTTCCCCTGTAGGAGCTGCCGAAGGTTCGGGCCGCGTTCGGACGATCTTTTGATCTTGCTTTTGCGATCTGGAGATTGCTGAAGATTAAGATCAAAAAGATCGCAGCCTCCGGCAGCCCCTACAGATATTTTGTTATATGTGCTCCCCGGGATTGCGTGAAGAACCAATAATAAGCCGGGGGATGGAAACATCCCCCCGACTTATATTCGGGAGGGTGCCATGGCAGCTGTTACCGATACGCTTAAGCTGTTTCTCTGCGGCGACGTCATGACTGCCCGCGGCATCGACGCAGTACTGCCGCATCCTGGCGATCCGCGGCTTTACGAAGCTTACGTCAAGAATGCCGGCGATTACGTCCGGCTGGCAGAACGAGTCAATGGCTCGATTCCCCGCCCAGTCGATTTCACCTATGTCTGGGGCGTTGCGCTGGATGAGTTCGAACTTCGCCAGCCACACGCACGCATCATCAATCTGGAAACGGCGGTGTCCCGCCACGGACGACCTGAGCCAAAAGGCATCAATTACCGCATGAGCCCGGAGAACTTCCCGCTCATCAGCGCAGCCGGCATCGACTGCTGCGTGCTGGCCAACAACCATGTGCTGGACTGGGGGGCAGCCGGCCTGGCCGATACGCTGGAAACCCTGGCGAGCAATGGTGTGTGCAGCGCCGGCGCCGGGCACAACCGGCAATCTGCCGAAGCACCGGCCGTGTTGCTGCTGCCTGGCGGGCGGCGCTTGCTGGTGTTTGGCCTCGGCGCACCCGACAGCGGCATAGCGTCGGACTGGGCCGCCACGGATAAAGGCGCGGGCGTCGCGCGGCTGGAGGATCTGTCGATGCAAAGCCTGCGCCCTGTGGCCAAACGGATTCTGGAGGGCAAACAACCGCGGGATCTGGTGGTCGCCTCCATTCATTGGGGCGGCAACTGGGGGTTCGATATCCCGCGCGAGCACGTCCAGTTCGCCCATGCCTTGATCGACGAGGCCGGAGTTGACGTGGTGCACGGGCATTCGTCGCACCACGTCAAAGGCATCGAGGTGTACCGCGAGCGCCTGATTCTCTATGGCTGCGGTGATCTTCTGAACGATTACGAAGGCATCGAGGGCTACACAGCCTTTCGCGGCGACCTGGGGCTTTTATACTTTGCCTCGCTGGACCCGGGCGGGCACCTGCAGTCGCTGGACTTGATACCCACCCGCCTGCGGCGCTTTCGCCTCTGTCGTGCCGAAGGAGATGACCGTCAATGGCTGCACGACACCCTTTCTCGCGAGTGCGCACGCTTGGGCAGCAGCATCCAGGCGACCGCGAAAAATGCCTTTGAGTTGCGTTGGTGAGCCCCTTTGGCGACTCGACACTCGATTGCTTCGGGCGGCGTTCCGACGATGGACTGAAGGACGGCGCGTTTATTCAGAAAACACGCGTTATCGTTAACGTCCATCGCGAGCAGGCTCGCTCCCACAGGGGCGCAGTGTTCAGTCTGCGCACCTTCTTTTTTTCTCCTTATCTGGACTTCAAGACTTTCGGATTGGAGTTGCCCCAGATCGTGTACAAGTCCGCCAACAATGCGCCGTTGATGGTCTCAAGCTCCGTCTGGGTAATCTCGTCATCACCTTGCTTGCCGTACAGAACGACCTCATCTCCCGCCTGTACGCCCTTGATACCGCTGACGTCAACCATCAGCGTGTTCATGGTGACCTTGCCGATCACCGGCGCACGTTGGCCGCGGATCAGCACTGAGGCTTTGTTGGAGAACGCTCTTCGATAACCGTCGGAGTAGCCGGCCGGGATGTTGGCGATCAATGAATCTTTGCTCAGGGTAAAGGTGCGGTCGTAGCTGATCGTACTGCCCGCCGGGTAGGCGTTGACTGCCGCGACCCGCGATTTGAACTGCATCACCCGTTGAAATTCGTTATGCCCACCCACTGGGTAGCCATAGAGCGCAGCCCCCGGGCGGACCATGTCCAGCCAACCTTCCGGCACCTCAAGGGTGGTGAAGGTATTGGCGCAGTGCAGGGTGATCCGGCTGCGGTCCAGTTTGGCGTGCTCGATCAGCCAGCCGGACTGCTCCTTGTACCTGGCCAGCCCCTGAAGGACATCCTCTCGTTCCTCGACCGGGAAGTGGGTCATGATTCCGACAATATTCAGGTGATCCAGCCGGGTCAGATCCACCGCCTGTTGTTGTCCCTGCGCCGTGCTCATTTCCAGACCGTTGCGGCTCATGCCCGCCGAATTCAGCGCCAGGTGAACAGGCAGCTTCACGCCCTTGCGGGTGGCCAGCTCATTGAGTTGACGTGCAACCTCCAGGTTACCGACCAGTTCTTCGATGTTGTAGCGCAGTGCATTCTCGACTTCTTCAACGGTAGCGCTGCGCAAACGCATCAGGCGTCCCTCGAAGCCTTTTTCCCGTGCGACACGCGCCTCCTCGTTGCTCGCCACGCCGATACAGGTGATGCCCATCCGGATGGCGGAAGGGATCAGCAATCCAATGCCATTTCCATAGGCGTCGGCTTTCATCACGGCACACATCTGGCTTTTACCCGCCAGCCGTTGCTGAAGTTTGGTGATGTTTGCTTCGAAGGCGGCCTGATCAATCTCCAGCCAGGTATTGGCCTGGCCTGATTGATTGTCGGCGCGGGGATGTTCAGGTGTGGGATCGAGTAAAGGGGCGGCATTGACCACCGGCATCATTGCCGTCAAAGCCAGGGCGAGCGTCAGCGTGCTGAGCATGAAACGTGGCATATCGAGTCTTCCATACTGGATGAGGAAAGGCCCCATGCTGGCGTGGATTTGGCATCAGCCAGGTCCATCAGGCATTGAGCGAACAGCCATGGAATTCTTATGCAAAGGCGTCGTTTGTTTATGTGGAACCAGACGGCTCACGCAGCAGATGGCGCTGTAAAAAAGGCTCAAACGACCGAGGGATTATTCAGGGTTGCACCTGGCAGCCGAAGGGGCCGCCAGGTGAATGCTTTGAAGTGTCGAGTCGTTTAAGCCCGAAGCCTTACATCGTCGGTTGCCGAAGGCTGCAGCAGCGAGAACAGGTTCTTGGGATCTTGCAGCTCTGGCACCAGTTGGATGTCGCTGCCAATGTCGAGCGTTCGTGCAACATCCAGCACATAGCGCAAGGCAGAGTAGTCCTCGATGGCGAAGCCGACCGAGTCGAACAAGGTGACTTCCTCGGCATGCTGGCGGCCCTGGGTCTGACCGTTGACGACTTTCCAGAATTCGATAATTGGTGAGTCGGCGGGCATCTGCTGAATTTCGCCTTCAATGCGGCTTTGCGGCTCGTACTCAACCATGACTCGCGCACGCTCGACGATGTCCCGGTGCAGTTCAGTCTTGCCGGGACAGTCGCCGCCCACTGCGTTGAGGTGCATCCCGGGCTCGATCATTTCCGGGGTTAAAATCGTTGCGTAGGCCTTGTCGGCCGTGACCGTGGTCACGATATCGGCACCGCGTACCGCTTCTGCGACGGTTCTGGCAACCGTCACCTGGATGGCGGGGTAGGCCCGCAGGTTGGCAACCAGCTTCGCCGTCGCGGCAGGATCGATGTCGTAGAGACTGATTTCAGTGATGCCCAGCAATGTATGAAAAGCCAGGGCCTGGAATTCGCTCTGTGAGCCGTTGCCAATGAGTGCCATTCGGCGACTCTCCGGTCGGGCGAGGTAGCGGGCCGCGAGTGCAGACGTGGCAGCGGTGCGAATGGCGGTCGTCAGGGTCATTTCACTCAGCAAGACAGGCTTGCCGGTATCGACGTCTCCCAGTGCACCAAAGGCCATGACCGTCAGCATGCCATTGTGGGTGTTCTTCGGATGCCCATTGACATACTTGAAGGCGTAGAGCGCTGCATCAGACACGGGCATCAGCTCGATGACGCCCTCGGGTGAGTGGTTCGCCAGGCGCGCGCATTTTTCGAAATCCGGCCAGCGCACGTAGTCTTGGCGGATGTACTCGGCCATTTCGATCAGGCAACGGGGCAAGCCTTTTTCCTGGACGAGGCGGCTCAGATCGTTGACGTCAATGTAACGGGTCATATCGGGTTCCTTTGGGCGATTTTTTTTGGTGTGCCGGTCTGGACTATTGTCGAGGCAATGCAGAGAAGGTTTCGGCCAATACCGACCCGGGATACAGCAAGAAAAGTCGAATAACAGCGAGCGCACAGCGCAATCGGCGAAGTGACAGTTACCGCAATCTCGTCATGCAGATGAAGACAGCCGCAAAGACAGGCACATGCCTGTGCCGCTTCCTTCAAGCGCAGACACAGTGACTGGCTGCGACAACAGAATCGGCTGTGAAAGCTTTTCGTTCAGCACAGGCACGCTGTTTGAGCCCGGGGTTACGACACCCGAAGCCTCCCGGCAATTGGCATTCTGGCGGTCCGTTTCAAGCGCTTGTTACTCACTGCCTGAAACGGAAAGCAATTGCGACGACTGGCAAGTTCCAGTCGAAAACAACAACAAAAACGGCTGCGGTGAAGACCGCATCGACTCTCTGCCCCTGTCAAAAAGTGTGGTCCGACGCAGGCGCCGGATCGCGATAAATTCAAATAATCCGGGACTCAAGAAGATGAACATCAAATGGCTGACTTTGCCGGCACTCGCGTTGCTGTGCTGCACCACAGGCGCCAATGCCAAGGAATGGAAGGAGCTGCGATTTGGCGTCAACCCAAGCTACCCACCCTTTGAATCCACCACGGCCGATGGTGGAGTCCAGGGCTTCGGCGTGGATCTGGGCAATGCAATATGTGCCGAGTTGAAGTTGACCTGCGTGTGGGTCAGCAATGACTTCGACGGGCTGATTCCGGGGCTCAAGGCCGGTAAGTTCGATGCCATCGAATCGTCGATGACCGTGACCGACGCGCGCAAAAAACAGATCGACTTTACCGATCGCCTGTACGCCGGACCGACCGCCATCGTCACCCGCAAGGATTCCGGACTGCTGCCGACCGCCGAATCGCTGCGCGGCAAAACCATCGGCTACATGCAGGGCACGATTCAGGAAACCTACGCCAAGGCCAAGCTGGGGCCGGGCGGGGTGAAACTGCGGGCCTATCAGAATCAGGATCAGGTCTATGCCGACCTGGTATTTGGCCGTCTCGATGCGTCGATCCAGGACAAGCTGCAAGCGCAGATGAGTTTCCTGACCTCGCCACAAGGGGCGGACTTCCAGAACAGTGAAGGCATCAGCGACCCGTTGGTACCGGCGGAAATCGCCATTGGCGTGCGCAAGGACAACGAAGAACTCAAAGGCATGCTCAATGCCGCCATCAAGGCCCTGCACGACAAGGGCATCTATGCGCAGATCCAGCAAAAACACTTCGGTGACCTGGACCTCTACAACAACTGATCCTCGCGCCCCGGTCGCTGTGTCGCAGCGACCGGGGCGCATCAAGACAGGTGACTGGCGTGAACTCCTTCCTGAATCTGATCGGGGTCGACCTTTCGGCCCTGCAAGGCTATGGCCCTTTGTTGCTGCACGGCACCTGGGTCACCCTCAAACTGTCGGCGCTCGCACTTGTGGTGAGCATGGCGCTGGGGCTGCTCGGCGCGGCGGCCAAGCTGTCGCCGCTGAAACTGTTGAATCTACCGGCGACCTTTTACACGACGCTGATCCGTGGCGTGCCCGACCTGGTGCTGATGCTGCTGATTTTCTACAGCCTGCAAGGCTGGCTCAGCGCCCTGACCGAGGCCATGGGCTGGCCGTACATGGAAATCGACCCGTTCGTGGCCGGCATCATCACCCTGGGTTTCATCTACGGTGCGTATTTCACCGAGACTTTTCGCGGGGCGATTCTGAGTGTGCCGCGCGGGCAACAGGAAGCCGCGGCGTGCTTTGGCCTGAACCGTTGGCAGCGTTTTCGGTTCGTAGTGTTCCCGCAAATGATGCGTTTCGCCTTGCCGAGCCTGGGCAACAACTGGCTGGTGCTGCTCAAGGCCACGGCGCTGGTATCGATCATCGGTTTGTCAGACCTGGTCAAAGTCGCGCAGGAGGCCGGCAAAAGCACGTTCAATATGCTTGATTTCCTGCTGCTGGCCGCAGCGCTTTATCTGCTGATCACCAGCGCTTCGAATTACGTTTTGCGCGTGCTGGAACGGCGCTACAACCAGGGTGTACGGGGGATGTCGCGATGATCGAGTTGATTGCCGAATACTGGAAGCCCTTTCTGTTCAGCGATGGCGAGACCCTCACCGGGTTGGCCATGACCCTGTGGTTACTGGTGGCGAGCATTGCCATGGGCTTTTTCCTGTCGTTGCCCCTGGCGATCTTGCGCGTCTCGCGCGTGGGCGTTTTGCGTTGGCCGGTTCAGCTGTTTACCTACGTCTTTCGCGGCACGCCGTTGTATATCCAGTTGCTGATTTGCTACAGCGGGATCTACGGCATCGCCGTGGTCCGTTCGCAGCCATTGCTCGAAGCGTTTTTCCGCGACGCCATGAATTGCACCTTGCTGGCGTTCACCCTCAATACCTGCGCCTACACCGTGGAGATCTTCGCCGGGGCGATCCGTAGCATTCCCTACGGTGAAATCGAAGCGGCACATGCCTATGGCCTCAGTGGCTGGCGCCTGTACCTGCAACTGATCCTGCCTTCGGCGCTGCGCCGCGCGCTGCCGTACTACAGCAACGAAGTGATCCTGATGCTGCATGCGACATCAGTGGCGTTTACCGCAACGATTCCGGACATCCTGAAAATTGCCCGGGACGCCAACGCCGCGACTTTCATGACGTTTCAGGCCTTCGGCATTGCCGGTCTGCTCTACCTCACGCTCTCGTTCGGGCTGGTCGGTGCGTTCCGCCTGGCGGAAAAACGCTGGCTGAGCTTCTTGGGCCCGGCCCACTGACTTCCATTCTTTATCCAGAGTGGCGCCGATAAGTGTGCCGCTCCAGGAGTATTCGCATGTACAAACTCACCGTTGAAAATCTGTATAAACGTTTTGGTGACAACGAAGTACTCAAGGGCGTCTCGTTAAACGCGAGGGCAGGGGACGTGGTGAGCATGATCGGCGCCAGCGGCTCGGGTAAAAGCACCATGCTGCGCTGCATCAACTTTCTGGAACTGGCGGACGAAGGCGCCATTGCGCTGGATGGCGAGCGAGTGCTCACCCGTCAGGGCGTCGGTGGCATGCGAGTCGCCAACCCGAAGCAGTTGCAGCGCTTGCGTACGCGATTGGCTATGGTGTTCCAGCATTTCAATCTGTGGAGTCACCTGACCGTGCTGGAGAACATCGTGCTGGCGCCGTGTCGAGTCCTGGGCATGAGCCGCAAGACCGCTGAAGAAAGCGCGCGGGCGTATCTGGACAAGGTCGGCCTGGCGCAACGGGTGGCCGATCAGTACCCGGCATTCCTGTCGGGCGGGCAGCAGCAACGGGTGGCGATTGCCCGTGCCCTGGCGGTGGAACCGGAAATCCTGTTGTTCGACGAGCCAACCTCGGCGCTCGACCCGGAACTGGTGGGTGAAGTGCTGAAGGTGATTCAGGCGCTGGCCGAAGAAGGCCGGACCATGTTGATGGTGACCCATGAAATGGGGTTTGCCCGGCAGGTCTCAAGCCAGGTGTTGTTCTTGCATCAGGGGCGGGTCGAAGAGCAAGGCGATGCTACGATACTCGACCGGCCAAACAGTGAACGTTTGCAGCAATTTCTATCGGGTCGTTTGAAGTGAGGCAAGGCGTACATGGCGGATATCCGCGATCTGTCGATCGTGCTTGATCGTATCGATCAGGCGATCATTGAAGTGTTGCGCCACGAAGGGCGCATCACCTATCAGAAGTTGTCCGAACGCGTGCACCTGACCCCCAGGCCCTGCCTGGAGCGGGTACGCAAGCTGGAACAGCTCGGGGTCATTCGCGGCTATGGCGCGATTCTCGATGAGAAGAAACTGACGCCGGGCTTGTCGCTGCTGGTGCTGGTGGCGTTGTCGAACCAGAGCGGACGCGCGGCGCAAAAGGCCTTCGAGGCCAAGGTCCGCGCCTGCCCGCAGGTGCTGGAATGTCGCCTGATCAGCGGCGCGTTCGACTACAGCCTGCGCATGCGCTGCCGTGACATGGAGCATTACCGGGTGTTGACCGAAGTCTGGTTCGACGACCCGGAATTGCACATCGACAAACTGGTCAGCCACCCGGAGCTGGCGATGGTCAAGACCACCATGGAATAAGCATCGAAGGTACAACCTGTGGGAGCGAGCCTGCTCGCGAAGGCGGAGTGTCATCCAGCATCTATGTCGACTGACACATCGCCTTCGCGAGCAGGTCGGATCGCCGCACCGTCGCTCCCACATTTGATTTATGTCGTTCACCGAATCGGCTGAAGGGGGCAAAATCTTCAGCCGTTTTCATCACCGAAAAAGCCGTTATCAACCGGGTTTTTCCCGCTTCGAAACAGACAATGGGCCTCTCTCGACCCTCATTGAGTCTGTGCCCATGCAAACCACCAATACGGTATTAATGATTCGCCCGACACGTTTCTCCTTCAATCAGGACACGGCGGCGAACAACCGTTTCCAGCGTCCGGCAACCGTAGCCGAAGACGTACAACTCAAGGCCCTTGCCGAGTTCGATGGTTATGTTGACGCGTTGCGTCGCCACGGCGTCGAGGTCCTGGTGCATAACGATCGCGAAGCGCCGCATACCCCGGACTCGATCTTCCCCAACAACTGGTGGAGCAGCCACCCGGATGGCACCCTGGTGCTGTATCCGATGCAGGGCCACAACCGGCGTCTGGAGCGGGACAAGGGTGTACTCGACGGGTTGCTGGGTGAATACCGGGTCGAGCAGGTGCTGGACCTGTCCAGCCTCGAAGAGCAGGAGGTTTTCCTGGAGGGCACCGGCAGCATGGTCCTGGATCGGCAACAGCGGATTTGCTACGCCGGGTATTCCACGCGCACCCACGCCCGGGCACTGGATCAGTTGGTCAATCATCTGGGCTATGAGCTGTGCGCGTTCAACGCGGTGGACCGCCAAGGCGTGGCGATTTATCACACCAATGTGATGATGAGTGTCGGCACCCGCGTGGCCGTGGTGTGCCTGGCGTCCGTGGCCCATCCGGATGAACGTGCGGCGCTGTGTCATCGGCTCGAAACCAGCGGCAAACAGCTCATCGACTTGAACTGGGCGCAACTGGAGTCCTTTGCCGGCAACATGCTGCAAGTGCACAACGCGGCGGGCGAGCCGCTATTGGTGATGTCGCGCACCGCCTGGCAATCCCTGGACGCCGATAAGCGTCGCTTGATCGAAACCCATACCACGCCGTTGCCGGTGAACATCGACACCATCGAGCGCATCGGTGGCGGCAGCGCGCGCTGCATGCTGGCCGAGGTGTTCCTGCCCAAGCATTCGTCCGCCCAGGAACAAGTGCGAAGATCGTCCGCCAGCGTTTCGCCGGCGCCTCGGTGACCAGGTCATTGCGTAAATGCGCGATTATTGAGTTCCAGCGAGCTGTGGAATCGAACGGTACATGCACTTTTATAAAGCGCTATGCGCAACGACGTGCACCAGTCGGATGCGCCGCAAAGCGTTTTCGCCTGCGGTAGCTCCAGCGATTCGAATGGTTGCCCTTGACCATTCACCGTCCCTGGAAATCGGCTGACACTTGCCGAAACTCGTCTGGACAGCAGTCGCCGTGACAATCCCCCCCGGCTCAAGAGTCAGTGTTTCCAGATAGTTGAAGTCTCTTTGCTGCTGACTGGCACAAAGGCTGCAAGGCTGACATCAGGTCCACCTGGAACGTATTCGTGTGGACAGCCCCCTCGGTCAACGACGATCGATTGGCCGGACAGGTCGTGGGCAGCATCGGTGGATCAGGCATAGACGTCTGGTTTCAACACCGTAAAAGAACAGGCAAAGACGCCTGGAACCGCAAGGTTTCAGGCGTTTTTTTTTGCTTTTAAAACCGTGATTGGCTCGGGCTGGGTGCTTTCTATGAATTCCAATGTTGCCACGTTGAACAAGATGCAAACGCTGATCGTGATCGGTAATGGCATGGTCGGACATCATTGTGTCGAACAGCTGATCGAGCGGGGGGCGCTTGACCATTATCGGCTGCACGTCTTCAGTGAGGAGCCGATGCGTGCCTATGACCGTGTGCATCTGTCCGAGTATTTCTCCGGTCGCGATGCCGAGTCGCTGGCGCTGTCCGATGCGTCGCTTTACCAGACGCCCGGCGTTACGCTGCATCTGGGTGTGCCGGTGTTGGAGATCGACCGCGTCCGTCGCCAGGTGGTCACCTCGCAAGGTTGCGTCACGTATGACAAATTGATCCTGGCCACCGGGTCTTATCCGTTCGTGCCGCCAATCGAAGGCGCCGAAGGTGAATCGCGCCTGGTCTATCGCACCCTGGAAGACCTCGATGCCATTCGGGCTGCGGCGGCCAATGCCCGGCGCGGCGTGGTGGTCGGCGGTGGCTTGCTGGGTCTGGAAGCCGCCAACGCCTTGAAGAGCCTGGGCCTTGAGGCCCACGTGGTGGAATTCGCGCCGCGCTTGATGCCGGTACAACTCGATGACCTCGGTGGCCAGGCGCTCAAGGCGCAGATCGAACGGTTGGGCGTCGGTGTACACCTGTCCCGCGCCACTCAATCGATCAGCGCGGGCGAGCAGTACCGCTATCGCATGAATTTTGCCAACGACGAGTTTCTCGAAACCGACCTGATCGTGTTTTCCGCCGGTATCCGCGCTCAAGACGCGCTGGCTCGTCAATGCGCGCTGCAGATCGGTCCGCGCGGTGGTGTGGTGATCGACGACACGTGCCTGAGTTGCGACCCGAACATCTACGCCATCGGTGAATGCGCTTCATGGAACGGCAGCCTGTTCGGCCTGGTCGCGCCGGGCTACCAGATGGCGCGCAGCGTCGCGGCCCGTCTGTGCAACGAAGTCACCGAGCCGTTCACCGGTGCCGACATGTCGACCAAGCTCAAGCTGCTGGGGGTGGATGTCGGCTCCATCGGCGACGCCCACGGCAATACCCCGGGTGCGCGCAGCTATCAATTCATCGACGAAACCAGCGCCAGCTATCGCCGCCTGGTGGTGGATGCAAGTGGCAAACACGTCCTCGGTGCAGTGCTGGTCGGTGACAACAGCTATTACGACACCTTGCTGCAATACATGCAGAACGCCATTGTCTTGCCGTCGGAACCGGCCAGCCTGATTCTGCCGTCCTCCGAAGGCGCGCCGACCCTGGGCCCGGGTGCGCTGCCCGAGTCGGCCACGGTGTGCTCCTGTCACAACGTCACCAAGGGCTCCATTTGTTCGGCCATCGACGGCGGCTGCACCGACCTCGGCCTGCTCAAGTCGCAGACCAAGGCCTGTACCGGCTGCGGCGGTTGTGCCGGACTGCTCAAGCAAGTGTTCGAGCATGAGCTGATTGCCCGTGGCGTCAGTGTCGATAAAAGTCTGTGTGAGCACTTCGCCTACACCCGCCAGGAGCTTTATGCGCTGGTACGGGTAGAGGGTGTGATCACCTTCGACGAACTGTTGGCCAAACATGGCCGTGGTCATACCGGTTGCGACGTCTGCAAACCGGCGGTGGGCTCGATCCTCGCCTCGTGCTGGAACCAGCCGATCATGGACGCCTCGCTGGTGCCGTTGCAGGACACCAACGATACCTTCATGGCCAACATGCAGAAAAACGGCACCTATTCGGTGGTGCCGCGCATCGCCGGGGGCGAGATTACCGCCGACAAGCTGATCGCGATTGGCGTGGTGGCGAAGAAATACGACCTCTACACCAAAATCACCGGCGGGCAGCGCATCGACCTGTTCGGCGCTCAGTTGCATCAGTTGCCGGACATCTGGGCCGAGTTGATCGAGGCCGGTTTCGAAACCGGGCATGCCTATGGCAAATCGACCCGCACGGTGAAGTCCTGCGTGGGCAGCACCTGGTGCCGTTACGGCGTACAGGACAGCGTGAAAATGGCCCTGACCCTCGAGGATCGCTACAAGGGGCTGCGTTCGCCACACAAACTCAAGTTCGCGGTTTCCGGTTGCACCCGTGAGTGCGCCGAGGCGCAGAGCAAGGACGTGGGCGTGATCGCCACCGAGAAAGGCTGGAACCTCTATGTGTGCGGTAACGGCGGCATGCGCCCACGCCACGCCGAACTGTTCGCCACCGACCTGGGTGATGAAACCCTGATTCGTTACATCGACCGCTTCCTGATGTTCTACATCCGCACCGCCGACAAGTTGCAGCGCACCTCGGTCTGGCGCGAGAGCCTGGAGGGCGGCCTGGATTACCTCAAGGACGTGATCATCAACGACAGCCTGGGGCTTGGCGCGGAACTCGAATCGCAGATGCAACTGGTGGTCAACCGCTACGAATGCGAATGGGCCAACGCCCTGAAAGACCCGGAAAAACTCAAGCGCTTCCGCACCTTCGTCAACGATCAACGCCCCGACCCGGACATCCATTTTGTCCAGGAGCGCGGTCAGCGCCGGCCGATCATGGCCTCTGAACTCCACCTTATCCCTGTCATTGAGGAGATTGCCTGATGAGCCAGTCCAATACCCAGCGAGCCGACTCTTGTTCCTCCCTGGTCAATCCCGATACCTGGCAAACGGTGTGCAGCCAGGAGGATCTGGTGAGTGACTCCGGCGTCGTCGTCTGGCTCGACGGTGCACAAGTGGCGCTGTTCTACCTGCCGGCTGCCGAAGGCAAGACCCTCTATGCCATCGATAACCATGACCCGCAATCCGGGGCGAATGTCATCGGTCGCGGGCTGGTCGGCAGCATCAAGGGCGATCTGGTGATTGCCTCGCCACTCTACAAACAGCATTTCCGCCTTGAGGACGGCAGTTGCCTGGAGTATCCGCAACAGCGCCTGCGGGTCTGGCCGGTGCGGCTGAACGCAGGCCAGGTGGAGGTCGCGGTGGCCTGAGCACATGGATTTCGCCGGGGGCTGAGCGCTCATTCAATTAAAGATGTATGCCAGGCGCCGGCGGAGTCGATGATCAATGACAAACAGTATCGGAGGCTTGTATGAAAACAGCCGCACAACTGCTGAAGCTCAAGGCCGTGCAGAACCGGCGGGTGCATAGCATCGCGCCAGACCAGACGGTGCTTGAAGCGTTGAGGATGATGGCGGAAAAAAATGTCGGTGCCCTACCGGTCATGGAGGAGGGGCAGGTGGTCGGCGTGATCAGCGAACGCGACTATGCGCGCAAGGTCGTTCTACAGGGGCGTTCTTCGGTCGGTACGCCGGTCCGGGCCATCATGAGCGCGCCCGTCGTGACAGCAGACAGTCAGCAGAGCATCGAGCGTTGCATGGCGGTCATGACCGACAGTCATCTGCGCCATCTACCGGTGGTGGAGGGCGACCAATTGATTGGCCTGTTGTCGATTGGTGATCTGGTCAAGGAAGCCATCGTCGAGCAGACCGAGTTGATCCGGCAACTGGAACACTACATTCGCGGCCATTGAAACGACCGGGGGCAGGGGGACCGAAGGCTTGTGGCTTGGATAGTCGAGCAGTCTGCTGATGGTCGGTGCATCAATCCACTGCATGGGAAAGTCCCCAAAGTGCCAGCAACGGCTTGTCGGTTGACCTCATGGAATGGACCGCCGATGGTGGGTTGAACACTACGCCGCCCGGCCCGGGATTCCACCAGCCGACATCTTTTCGGTACCAGTGACCTTCCGATAAAACGACATAAAACTCTGCCGGAGGATGCTTGTGGTACGGATAGCAAAGTTCGGGCTCCATGACCGCCAACCCCACTGTCAAAGTTGAACATTCAAGCAGTGCGCCCTTGCCGAGAATCAGCGCATGTCGGTGCTTTTCTTCAAACGCATCATCGTCCCCTTTTGAAGCGGATCGCTTTATCCAGTGACTACTGGACAACAGGGTCTCAAGAGCCGATAGCAGAATCTTGAAGTCCCGATCCGTTCGGGGAGCATCCGCCAATGCCCGCGCTACCGTGGGCGCAAGGCAAGCGGGCAGGGAAGTGCCCGAGAACGGAGGCAAGCCGATGTCCAGGCGCGCATTGCTCAAGGCGCGAACACAGATTTCTGTATCCACGCCATCAACACCACTCACTTGAGAATGCCGGGTGAGGATTCGCAGGAGTGCCTCGCGCATTACCATTCCCTGTACCAGGAGTTCTTGTTCGGACATCTGTGGGTACGACCGCATCACGTTTACCTCTTGAACATTCCTGGCAGGTCACTTTGAGCATTCAGTGATCCATCCGTCGAGCGGTCTCTTGGCTTTCTGAACGATTGACCTCGACTCGCAATGGCCAATGCTGAAATCGCGCCTGAAACGATTCGGTCAATTGCGAAGTAATCGAGCTGTCGCACTGACAAAAACCAGCAAAACAATCACGCAGCCAAGAGCGAATGACAAGGTGCTCAGATGGGCGACCGCCCCGATAAATACGGGACCGATCAGAATCCCCGCGTAGCCCATCGAGATGACAGCGGGGATGGCTACTGCCTGCGGCATACGTTGCTGGCGGCCCACGGCGGTAAAGAGCACAGGGACAATGTTTGAGCATCCAGCACCGACCAGAGCGTAGCCAATCAAGGACGCGGCCCAGCCATCGATTCCAAGCGACACGATCATGCCTGCGGCCGCGCAAAGCCCGCCAATCGCAACGACGCGTACGCCGCCCAGTTTGCTGACGATGGCGTCCCCCGTCAGGCGGCCCACCGTCATCGCAGCGGCGAAGGATGCGTAGCCCAAGCCGGCGATGCTCGGCTCTAACCCTCGGCTCGAGACAAGGAAAACCGCGCTCCAGTCGAGGATTGCGCCTTCAGTGAGGAAGACGATGAAACAGAGCACCCCTAAAAACAGCACGATACCCCTGGGCACCGCGAACAGGGGTCCACCCCGTTCAGTGCCATAAGTCAGAAAAGCAGGCGCTGCCTTGTAAAGCGCTCCCAAAACGGCGGCAACGATGCAGAGCGCAGCAATCAGTGGATCCAGCCCTAAGGTCAATAAAGCGGTCATGGCCCCGGCGCCCACGATACCTCCAACGCTGTAAAGGCCATGGAAACCGGACTGAAGTGCCTGTCCGCTGTTTTTCTCGACGATGACGGACTGGATGTTCATGGCGCAATCAAGCATGCCCATGCTGGCACCAAAGATAATGACAGTGATGACCAGACCGGGCAGCCACACCACGGTGCTCAACAGCGCAAGAACGGCACACAAGACAATCGTCGCCCAGATGACGACCGGTCGGCATCCATAGTGTGCAGTGAGGTACCCCGCGAAGGGCATGGCCACAATAGATCCACCGCCAAGGCCAAGCAGCAGCAACCCCAGGCCACCATCGTCCAGGCCGGCGCGTGCTTTGACCAAGGGAACCAGAGGCGCCCAAGCGGACATGAGCAAGCCCGCGATGAGGAAGGCAATGCGTGTAGACATCCGTTCGCTGTGGTTAGCCGTGGGTGTCAACACCGGCGATGGAGCATTCATGATTCTCGGTAATCCTTATCGATGATGCAGGCCATCGTTTACTCGGCCTGGACAGTGCGGGTTTCGTATGTTTTATGCGTGCCCGGGTTTCGAAACTCAGCGCCTGCGCTCATACGTTGCTCTATAACTGCTTGGCGCTACGCCAAAGAAGTCACGAAAGCGCATATGGAAGTTGGCGAAACTACAGAAGCCGGTCGCAATCGCGATATCGGTGATCGGCCGATTGCTCTGCAGAATAAGCTGTCGCGCTCGAGTCAAGCGCAGCTCAAGGTAGTAGCGTGTGGGCGTGGCGCCCACGAAACGGCAGAAGCGCCGCTCCAATTGTCGTCGGGAAATTTTCACGCATTCAGCCAGTTCGTCGATCGATAGTGGCTCTTCGATGTTCTTTTGCATCAGCTCTAAAGCGAGCTTCAGGGTTTGTGGCAAGGTGGGGTCAGTGTCAACGATGACAGTCGATATCCCGGAGACTTCAGCGGTTTGATCGCAACCGAGTATTTCCTCGACAGCGTGGGTCAGCGACACGCCTTGTTTAGTGGTGATGAGCTCCAGCATCATTCGTAACGAACTGCTGGCGCCGGCGCAGGTGATACGGTTTTTATCCAATACGTGAGTCCGACAAGTGACCAGGACTTTGGGGAAAACATCCTCCATCATCGCTCGCCCATCTGGATGGAAGGCACACTCGACACCGTCCATTAACTGAGCTTGCGCCAGAAAAAACGCACCATTCCACAAACCGCCCATGGTCGCGCCAAGAGAGGCGACGTTACGCAGCTTGCGCCGTAACAGCGGGTCGCTGATCAGCTTCACTCGCAGACCCCCGGCGACGATGAGAACATCGATACGATCCGGTAGTTGGGATAACTCCAGGTCCGCCGAAATTGCGATTCCCAGATCGCTCATTACCAGACGGCTCCTGATGCCGACCGTCAACACCTCAAACGCCGGTGTCTCGCTAATCAGGTTGGCGGTCACCAGCGCGTCGATAGCGCCGGTGAACGACATCATCGAGAAATTGTTCAAAAGCACGAAAGCTACACGAGTCACTGCCTGCGGCATTGATGGTTTCTGCGCCGTACAGGAGTACCCCATGTTCTTGTCTTTAAGCACGCTCTCGAATACGAATGGCATAAACCCTCTTTGACACCTTTACCAATAGCTACGAAACCGCTGCACGATCTAGACAGCGTTTTTTGGAGCAGACAGCAACAAATCAAGGAATGACTGGCAGTCATCGCTCTCAGGCAGTGCTTCAACACTGTTCTTGATCGCATTGCTGAGCGTCGATCCCAAGCTGTCGTCAGCCAGCAAATGATATTTGGCCGTGAGTTCGGCACTCGACATAGGGTTGCCGGGGTCGCCCTTGGCCGTCGCGGTTGGGCTCGTAAGACGCGTGCCGTCTTTCAGGGTAACCGTGACGCGGGAGAGAATTTCCTCAGGGAACCTGGCGGACAGGTCGGGCGCCTCATGAAGGGTTATCTTCGCGCTGATGTTCAAGATGTCCGGCGCATGAATGGAATCCCCGGTGACTTCATCAGGGCCCAGCTTTCCACGAACGATCAAGGCGGCCAGTGGAAATGCGAGCGCATACTGGGCCTCATCCGCATTCTTCGGAAAATGCCCCTGCAAGCACACAGACTCGTGGAATGTCTCGACATCGATGGTCTCGATCAACTCGGCAGCGATGACTGGATGTGCTCGCATCAAATCGGTCATGGCCGTGAGTGCCGGTTGCGCCCAGCGACATACCGGCCACGGTTTGAAATATTGCTCGTCGATCTCCCAGCGGGTTCCGACGTCCTGCCAGAAAGTGGAAATCTCCAAAGGTTCAACGGTGGCGGCTGGCGCGCCCGTGACACCGAGCTGTGCCATCAGTAATGCGTTCAGTCCGGCATACGCCCCGGCGCCGTGGGCATCACGCAACATTGTAGGAAAGCTCACCAGGCGCATCATAGGGCACCTTGGGCCAAAGTATTCCGCGATCCCCAGCGCATGCCGGAACGTCGTTTCATCAAGCTTCAGCAGGCGGGCACCGGCGCAAACGACCCCGATCCCGGAAAAGGCACCTGAGGCATGGTATTCCGGGGCAGTGGCCATCAATGCCTGACCAGCACGCAAGGCCGTCTCGTAACCGATGCACAGTGCGCTGAGGAATTCCTCGCCGCTGATGTCTTTGCCTTGACTGCGGTACGCGTCTACCAATGCAACAATGGCCGGGACTACGGTCGCACCCGCATGCCCCTTGGAGGTGAAGTGACCTTCATGTGCATCCAGGCTATCAACGCAGAAACCGCCTGCATACGCGGCGCCCAATGGATGTACGGCTCTGCCGTCGAACCAGAGGCGGCTGGACAGCTGGTTGGCAGAGTAGTGGGTGTCAGCGTAGGTTTTGAGCATCACGCTGGTTTGATTGTCGCGAGCACCGGCGGCCACACCAATGATGTCGAGCAGGCAAGTTTTAACCAATTCGCGTGTATGCAGGGGCGCGTCCTTGTAACTGAAATTCTGGACGAATGAATACAACTGCATTTCAATATTCCCGAGTGATGAACGCCGAAACGGATAAAAAAGTTGCCCGGTGAAGGGCAACCTTTTATGCAAAGTTATAAGAAGGGACTAGTTCTTTGCGGTGGCGGTATTTGCCGCGGCGCGTGCGTCTGCCAGCCAGCTGTCGTATTTCGCGCGATGGGCCGCAATCCATTCTTTGGCGTGTCGGGTAATGTCAGCTGCACTTTTTTCACCGTTGTGCATTTTCAGATTTTGCGCGCTTTCATCGTCGGTAGTGATCTGCATTTCAGACAGAAACTTCACCGCTGCCGGATTCTTCTCGGCGAATTCTTTGTTGATTACCGCTTTGACACTGTCTACCGCGAAACCAAGGTTCTTACCATTGAAGGTAGTGTTGACATCGTTTTTGCCACCGGGAAGATCCGTACGCGGCACGGTTAACCACACAACATCTTTACCTTCGACCAGAACACCGGAGATCCACTGAGGGACCCAAGTGTAATAGAGAATCGGCTTGCCTTCTTTATAACGAGCAATGGTGTCGGCCATCAGGGCAAAATAGGAGCCCTGGTTATTTGTGACGGTTTTTTCCAGGCCATAGGCTTTCATATGGTGGGCAATGATCAGCTCACAGCCCCAGCCGGGGTTGCAACCTGTCAGGTCGGCTTTACCGTCGCCATTACTATCGAACAGCTTGGCGATCTCTGGTTTTTTCAAATCATCGATAGAGGTGATGTGATGTTCGTCAGCCGTTTTCTTATCGATCATGTAGCCCTGTAGTACGCCCGGCATGATAGCGCCGGTTTTCACCATCGTCTCATCGCCGCCGGCCTTCTCGTAGAAAGATTTGTGTAGCTCCTCCCACAGATGAACCGAGAAGTCAGCGTCACCATTGGCAATTGCAATCATCATGGTGGAGTACTCGGTTTCCTTGGGCGTCTCAACGTCGTAGCCCAATTCCTTGAGGCCCGCCATTGCAATCTCTCCGCGAAATCGCTCTTCGGCAATTGACGGGAAAATCGGGGTGATCGATACCCCTTTCCCGGGCTCCTGCGCCGTGGCGGCTGATGCGAAAACAGGGGAAACCGCTAGTACTAAAAGCGCCACAGAGTGAATGAATTTCTGTTTTATTCCGAATGTTGTGAAGTTCATTATCGATTGCCTTGGCTGGATTAAAGAAGTTGGCATTTCTTTTGGTTCACGACGCACCGCTTAGCGGCGTTAACTCTCTTTGGGACTGACTTTTATTTGCGTAACAGCATTTTTTCTCTTCAGGCGATAAATGACACCCGCCGGGCCTGTCTGGTACCAGTGCTCACCTTTGGTTGCCCTGTTACTGCGTTCGCCCATTGCCTGGGTCAGTCGGTCGAGGAAAATCGCCAGCAATACCAGCCCCAATCCACCGACGGTTGCCAAGCCCATATCAAGGCGGCCAATCCCGCGAAGTACCATCATCCCCAACCCGCCAACCGAAATCATTGATGCGATCACCACCATGGAAAGTGACAACATCAATGCCTGATTCAGCCCCGCCATGATCGTCGGTGCAGCCAAAGGAAGTTGAACCCGCCTGAGCATCTGGCGTGGGGTGCATCCGAAAGCCCGGGCTGCTTCAACCTTGTCTTCCGGTACCTGGCGAATTCCCAGATTGGTGAGCCTGACCAGTGGTGCTACCGAAAAGATGATCGTGACCAGTACCCCCGGTACGTTGCCGATACCAAACAGCATCACCACGGGTACCAGATAAACAAAAGCAGGCAGTGTTTGCATTGCATCGAGCACCGGCCGCAGAAGCATCTCAAGCCGGTCACTGCGGGCACACAGGACGCCCAGCGGTATGCCAATAACTGCACAGAAAAACAGTGAAGTGAGTACCAGGGCGAGGGTGATCATGGCGTCATTCCATACGCCGATCACGCCTAAGAGGGTGAGGGTGACGAAACACAGTATTCCTATCTTTTTTCCTCCTATCTGCCAGCCGAAGAGCGTTGCAATAATAATGAATATTGACGGTGGAATAGCCAACAATCCGAACTGGATGCCATTAAGTACCTGGTCGATTGGCCATCTGATCGAGCGAAATACCTCGCGGAAATTATGAACCAGAAAATTCAGGGCAACTTCTACCCATTGGCCCAAAGGGACGTTGATGGATTGAAATGGGTCTAGAAAATTGAATTCGTTCATGTCATTACCTGAATGTCCTTGCCTGGCAAGCCAGCAAATGGAGCCTATTAGTGTCGGCTCATTGTCTGAAGCAGTAGGCTCTTGGAGATCGTGCCTTTGAACACACCCTGGCGATCCAGCACGGCAACTGGATTAACGGCATCAGCAACGATGTGAAAGACGTCCTGCAGGAGTACATCGTCGCGCAGCGTAGGCGTGGATTGATCCACGGCGTACGGATGCTCTGCACAAATCCTGGCAACATCGCCAGCCTTCAGGATCTTCGAGGCGTCGAAACCTTTGAAGAAAGCCCTGACGTAATCGTTCACCGGGTTGCAAAGCAGCTCTTGCGGGGTACCGATCTGTACTACCCGGCCACCCTCCATGATCGCAATGCGATGGCCGATGCGAATCGCCTCGTCAATGTCATGGGAGATGAAGATGATGGTGCGATGCTGTTCTGCCTGCAGGCGGATCAGTTCGCCCTGCATTTCGTGGCGAATCAACGGGTCGAGTGCCGAGAAGGCTTCGTCCATCAGCAGGATGGCGGGATCATTGGCCAGCGCTCGGGCCAGGCCTACCCGCTGCTGCATACCGCCGGACAGTTGGTGCGGATAGCTGTAGGCGTGGCCATCGAGCCCCACCTGTTTGAGTGCCTCGAGTGCACGTTTATGCCTTTCAGTTTCCTCGACACCCGAGATTTCCAGACCGAAAGCAACGTTGTCGATCACACTCATGTGGGGCATCAAGGCAAACGACTGAAACACCATGCTCATGTCTTTGCGTCGAACGCTGAGGAGATCAGCATCCGACAGACCGGTAATTTCCTGTCCGTTAAGATGGATTGTTCCGCAGGTCGGCTCGATCAATCGATTGAACAAGCGGACCATCGTCGACTTCCCGGAACCGGAAAGCCCCATGATGACGAAAATCTCTCCACGCTTTACGGAGAAACTGGCATCAAAAACGCCAACGACTTGACCGGTTTTGCTGAAAATCTCATTCTTGTCAGCACCGCGAGCCAGCATCTCCATCGCGAGCTTCGGCTGAGGGCCAAAGACTTTGTAAATGTTTTTTACCGAGAGTATCTCGTCACCAAGACTCATAACCCCTCCTGCTGCAATTACGATGTAAGACCAAGAATTCAGGTGTACGTGTCTTGATCAGTTCAGACGGTGCTTGTGGGGGCAGTCAAGCTGGGAGAAAGGTTGGGAAATAGTCATTGTGACCATCCTCTTTATTATGTGATGTTTATTATTTTTGTTTTATCGGCGCTGAATTAAGCAGTACCGTTGAGAACCAAGTTATTACCTAATAGAGTCAGCGTCTAACAACATTTATTCCAGCCAATCAATAACGTCATGTTATCAATAATTTAATTATGTCCATTTGCGACTGTGACAGCGCCAGTTGCGCAGACGACTGCGGCTGGCCCTGTCTTAGGCCCTGCGTTTGAGCTACGCTCCAGCGTAGGCTCCAGGTGGAACCCTCTCGCCGATCTCGTCCCTAACGGCCCTCCGAAGGGCCCCGAACCGGATATTCAATACTCTAGGTTATGGTTAAGCACATCGATCCAGACATGACGCTGCTGAAAATGCCGTCTCTGAAAGCAGTGAAGTCATTCGTAGCCGCCGCAAAATATCAGAGCTTTACGCGTGCGGCAGAAGCACTGTGCGTTACTCAAGCGGCAATCAGCCGTCAGATTCGGGAACTTGAGGCGTACCTTGGGGTGGATCTCTTCAAGAGAGTGGGGCGAGCAGTCGAGTTGACGGAAGCCGGAACCATCTTTTTTGATGCGGCACAGATATCTTTCGTCAACATTTCCCAAGCGGCGGAGCGCATTCGCACCAACAATGCAGGCAAGCGCACGTTGACGCTTTGCTGTTCTCCCGCGTTTTCAGCCCTCTGGCTCGCAGCGAAGCTGCCGGGTTTTTTTACCAAAAACGCAGATATCGACCTCAATCTGGTCACCACTCAAAACTTTTTGTCGATGGAGCCGGGTGTAACTCCGGACATCTTCATCACAAAAATGGCCAGGATTCAGGATGGCTACCGCAGTTATCCGTTGTTTCATGACGTCATCTACCCGGTGTGCACTCCTCGTTACAAAGAGGAGCACCCCGAGCTGTCCAGCCTGGAAGCACTGCGCGACGGGGTTTTGCTAAACCTCAGTCCCTATGGCAGATCCCAGGTAGCGGAGCACGTTGACTGGGGCGTTTGGCTGGCTTATCACGATGTCGATATCGAGAAACGTCCCCACGACAGCCCTCACGTTTTCAACGCGAACGACTACAACCTGGTCATCAGCATGGTGTTGACCCATCAGGGCGTAGCCCTCGGATGGAATCACCTGGTTGCAAACCTGATCGAAAACGGCACGCTGATTCGGCCGATCGAAGAGGAAGTGGTTCTCCATGAAAGTCAGCACTATCTGACATTTCGTGAAGACCGGATCAATGACGACGCCTGTTGCCGGCTACGCGACTGGATTCTCGCCCAGTTTTCCTGAGCTGTTTAGCAGGCAGGAGTACTGACTGAGCAGTGACTCGGGGTGCGAGGAGGGGAGAACTCTGGGTATGCCGGTGGTGATCATTCGTGGTTCTCGCCACCGGCAGTTTTGCTCTTAGCCGACAGATCTCAACGGGATCGTGTCATTGAGTTGCTCAAGCATCGTTTTGCAGTACCAGTCATCAAACTGGCACACACCGATTTCGCTGGCCACCGACAAAGGGCCCGGCTCGTAAGCAGGGGAGCTGACCCCGACCTGTGCGCCTTCCACCAAGGTGCGGTCCTGGTCATTGGTTGCAAGCCAAACCTTGGTCAGGCGATCGATGTCGTAGTCGACACCTTCCTGCGCGTCCTTCTTGACGATCCATTTTGTAGTGACCAGCGTCTCGCCCGGACCGATGGGCAGAACGCGGAAGCTCAGCGCGTGATCGCCCAGAAAGTGGTTCCAGGTTGATGGGTAGTTGAAATAAAGCAACGCACCGATGTTGGCTTCACCGGTTGTGTCCAGTCGACCGGCAACCGCAGGCTGGCCATCCATTGTGTAGCTGACGGCCCCGGAAAAAAGGGGGATGCGCGTCATGCGGAAGCGACCGTCTTCGTCCATGACCAACCGGCTGGGCAGGCCTGCCGCTTCGCAGCGATCCCAGTGCTCTTTGAGTTCGAGATCCTCGTCGCCGCCAGCGCCACCCACCGATGGGTTGTCGACGAATGAATGCATCAATTCCGGGTGAGTAAAATCGCAGTGGTAGCACTCGCGATTGTTCTCGAAAACCAGTTTCCAGTTGCCTTTCTCGATGATGTTCGACTCAAACGCGACTTTGCAGTCGTCCAGGTTATGAGGCGCAACGAAAGGCGTCAGAGATTTTCTGAATGAAGAAAAATCAGGAGCCACATCAGCGACGCACACATAGATGTAGGTTTCAACGACCTCACAATGCACGGTTTTCAACCCATGCTGAGACTTGTCGAAGTCGTCCCCCATGTTCCCGGCGAAAAGCAGTCTGCCGTCCAGCTCGAAGGTCCATTTGTGGTAAGGGCACACCAGCTTGGCGACCTTGCCGCTGGCTTGCGGGCACACCTTGGAGCCACGATGACGACAAGCGTTGTGGAATGCACGAATCTGCCCGTCTGCGCCGCGCACGATAGCGACAGGGTAATCGCCGATTTGCAGCGACAGGTACTGACCCGACTTCTCCAGCTCAAATGTGTGCCCTGCGAAGATCCAGCTTTTGTGCCAGATCTGTTCCAGATCCTGCCGGTAAACATCTGGGTCGCCATAGAGGGCACCTGGCAGCGCATGGTCAGGTTTGCGCTGCGCAATAAGATTTGAAACTGCCGATTTAGTGCTCACGGTCAACACACTCCAAAATACCAAAGGGACGACAAAAGACCATTGTTTGCATCAATCTCGATATTGGGTAACGTCATTTCGCCAATAAAATATCGCTGTTGTAAAGACTACGTCTGCCATCACACCCCAACAAGAAACTTTTACGCTTATCAATGCATAAACAAATGTTATCGATCGATAGCGTAGCTTTAAGGTGTTATTCGTAACCAGTTGAATTTAAAGGATAAATAATTTTAGACTCGGTGCGCTATATCGCTTTAAAGATGTCTGCGCGAGGAAGACACGCTATTGACCACTCTATTGCCCCATGCCAGTCTGGATTCAACAGTTAACCAAAGTGCCGTAGTTGATCTCGTGTTTGAGCATCGGGAAATGTCCCGTGAAAACATGGAGATGTTTATCGCGCCTCAAGGCATCAAGGCTGACGTACTCATTGATCTTCCACCCCACTCGCATTCGGAGCATTCATCTTGAAATTTGAAGGTATTTATACGCCGGCAGTAACTCCTTATAACGCTGATGGGGAGATTGACTGGGAGGTGTACTCGCAAGTTTTGGAGTCGCTGATTGAGGCGAAGGTGCACGGCATTGTTATCGGCGGGTCGACCGGCGAGTACTATGCGCAGACTTCGGAAGAACGCACCGAGTTGGCGGCCTACGCCAAAGATGTGATCGGCACTCGGGTGCAGCTGATCGTCAGTACCGGGGCGATTCGTACCGAAGATGCGGTTCAGTACGCCAAGGATGCCAAATCGATCAAAGCGGACGCGATTCTCGTCACGTCCCCGCCTTACGCGCTGCCAACCTCACAGGAAAACGCGATTCACGCGCTCACTATCGATCGCGCAGCGGACTTGCCGATCATGCTTTACAACTATCCGGGGCGCATGTGCGTTTCGATGGATGAAGAGTATTTCACGCGTGTCAGCCAATCGAAAAACGTCGTCGCCATCAAGGAAAGCTCCGGCGACATGGGCCAGGTGCATAGGCTGGCCCGGCAGTTCCCCAACATCGCCTTGTCCTGCGGATGGGACGACCAGGCCCTCGAGTTTTTTGCCTGGGGCGCCCGCAGTTGGGTGTGCGCAGGTTCCAACTTCCTGCCCAAGGAACACGTTGCGCTTTATGAAGCCTGCGTGATCGAAAAGAACTTCGACAAAGGCCGTCAAATCATGTCGGCAATGATGCCGCTGATGAATGCCCTGGACGGTGGCAAGTTCGTGCAGTCGATCAAGTACGGCTGCGAAGTTGCCGGATTGAAAGTCGGTAATGTGCGCCTGCCATTGCAGCCACTTGAAGCGGACGAAAAGCAGAGTTTCGCGTCGCTCATTGCTGAACTCAAACGTAACGTAGCCAACATTTCTTCGGGAGCCAGCCATGGGTGATCTTCTGAGCAAGGCCGAATATGCCGCTCTGGCCAAAGACATTTCGTTGCCATCCAAGGCGTTCATCAATGGCGCGTTCAAGCCCGCGATCTCTGGCAAAACCTTCGCCACGAACAATCCGGCAACCGGCGAGTTTTTGACTGACGTCGCCGCCTGTTCGTCCGAGGATGTCGATTTTGCGGTGAGTAATGCCAAAGAGGCCTTCGAGGATGGACGCTGGAGATCTATTTCTCCTCGGGAGCGCAAAGCGGTTCTGTTGAAGTTTGCAAACCTGCTTGAAAGCCATCAACACGAACTGGCCGTCCTCGAGAGCCTCGATAGCGGCAAACCGGTCAGTGAATGTCAGTTGGTCGACATCCCCGACACCATCCACACGATCCGCTGGCACGCAGAACTGATCGACAAGATTTACGACAACACCGCCCCGGTGGGCAGCGACGCGCTGACCATGGTGGTCCGGGAGCCGATCGGCGTGGTGGGCTGCGTATTGCCCTGGAACTTCCCGCTGCTGATGCTGGCCTGGAAAATCGGCCCGGCGCTCGCTGCGGGTTGTTCGGTCATCGTCAAACCTGCCGAACAAACCTCGCTGACCACGCTGCGCGTTGCTCAGTTGGCGTTTGAAGCGGGCGTTCCCGCTGGCGTGCTCAACATTGTCACCGGCACGGGCAAAGAGGTCGGCGAGCCCATTGGCTTGCATAACGACGTCGACATGGTGAGCTTCACCGGCTCCACCGCGACCGGCCGCCGTTTCCTGCATTACGCCGCCGATTCGAACCTGAAACGCATCGTTCTTGAGTGCGGCGGGAAAAATCCGGCCGTGGTGATGGACGATGCCCAAGACCTGGACCTCGTTGCTCAGCATGTCGTCAACGGCGCGTTCTGGAACATGGGCGAAAACTGCTCCGCGACGTCACGTCTGATCGTCCACGCCTCTGTTAAAGACGAACTGCTGGAGCGCATGGGCGCCTACATCCGCGAATGGAAAATGGGCGACCCACTCGATCCGCAGAACCGCGTGGGGTCGCTGGTCAGCCCTGAGCATTTCGCAAAAGTGAAGTCGTATCTTGAGCACGCCGCCGGAAAGCTTGAAGTGGTTTACGGTGGTGCGACCAAAGACGGTGCCTTTGTAGAGCCAACGGTGATTGACGGTGTCGGTCGAGACAACCGGCTGTTCCAGGAAGAGATCTTCGGCCCGATTCTTTCGGTCACCACCTTCCATTCAATCTCCGAAGCCATTGCGCTGGCCAATGACACGGTGTACGGCCTGGCGGCCTCGGTTTATACCGGCAGCCTGCGCCGGGCGATAAGGTTGTCACGGGAAATTCGCGCCGGCATCGTCACCGTGAACTGCTTTGGTGAGGGTGATGCCTCGACGCCATTCGGCGGCTACAAAGAGTCGGGCTTCGGTGGTCGGGACAAATCCATTTTTGCCCATGACCAGTACACCGAAATCAAAACCATCTGGATCGATGTGTCTGATCGGTCGGATGAAGAGACCGAAAAATGAGCACCCATACCATCAAGCGCCTGCCGGTAGACACCGGGGTTTCAGGTTGGGAGGCGATTTCCGCACGCACTGCGCCCGTCCGCATGCTTGATGGAAACGTGACGGCGGATTGGCTGATTATCGGTGCCGGTTTTGCCGGCCTGTCCGCCGCTCGCAGACTTTCACAGTTGCACCCGGGTGACAGCATTGTTGTGGTCGATGCTCATGAAGTCGCCAAGGGGCCGGCGGGCAGGAACTCGGGCTTCATGATCGATGTGCCGCACAGTCTGTCGTCCGGGGAATATTCCGTGGCGAGTGAGTCTGCAACGGCACTGGAAATCACCCAAAATCGTTTTGCGATTGCTTTTGCCGCTGAAGCCGCACGGGAGTACGGCATGTCTGCCGACACGTTCGACCCTTCCGGGAAGA
This sequence comes from Pseudomonas sp. IT-196MI5, assembly GCF_949767415.1. Classification (NCBI taxonomy): domain Bacteria; kingdom Pseudomonadati; phylum Pseudomonadota; class Gammaproteobacteria; order Pseudomonadales; family Pseudomonadaceae; genus Pseudomonas; species Pseudomonas sp. IT-196MI5. The sequence continues at coordinate 16,993 of NZ_CATKPZ010000021.1, read as the reverse complement.
TCAACGCGGCCGCCACTGAGCGGGGATTGAAGCTGAACGTCAATTACGCTCAATCCCTTGAACGCATTGGCGAGAAGTTCGAGATGTTTGATGCCGCGCAAATGCGCGACATCACCGGGTCCACCTATTACCACGGTGGGATCTACACGCCCGGCGCCGTGTTGATTCAACCCGCGCAATACATTAGAGACCTGGCAGCAGGGCTGGAAGGGAACATCACGCTGTTCGAACGCTCTCCGATTATTGAATTGACCAAGCAGGGAAGCGGTTGGAGCGCTCGATCTCATAACGGGACGGTGCACGCACCCAAGGTCATTCTTGGAGTTAACGGCCACATTGAAGACTTTGGTCATTATCAGGGACGCCTGCTGCACGTCTTTACGTACGCCTCCATGACGGCAGCGTACAGTGACGATGCATTCAAGAAAGACGTACCGGGTAGAGCCAAGTGGGCCTTGTTGCCAGCTGATCCAATGGGAGCGACTGTTCGTAAAATCTCTACAGACGGTCTCTCGCGTATCGTCATCCGGACAAAATTCACCTATGACCCGAGTATCCAGGTCACCCCAGAGCGTGTAGCGGCGGTGGCCAAAGAACAGCGACACTCTCTGGATGCACGCTTTCCCGAATTGAAATCCACGGCGTTGGAGTTCAGCTGGGCTGGCCGTCTGTGTTTGAGCCGAAACAGCGCCGCTGCATTTGGCGAGATCGAAGAAAACCTTTATTCGGCTTGCTGCGAAAATGGGTTGGGAACGGTCAAGAGCACTCTGGCAGGTGTAATGGCGGCGGAATTGGCTTCGGGTATACGTACTGATTTTCTGGACAGTTTCAGTCTCGCGCCAGGACCCAGCAGGCTCCCCCCTCAAATAATAACGAAGCTGGGCGTCAGTTCGGTCATTCGTTGGCATGAGTTTTGGGCCGGGCGAGAAGGTTAATAAGTTAAGTCGTCGGCTTTCCTATAAAGGCCGTTTAACAAGTCACTAATAAGAACGGAACAATCCATGAAGAATATCTGGAAGGCATTCTGCGCGCTCGCGCTTGTGGGCATGATGAGTTTGCAGGCACACGCCGAAGAAAAAAACATAGTAATGGGCACCATGTCCTGGGAGGACTTGGTGCCCATTACCGGCATTACCAAGAAGGTACTTGAGAACGCTGGGTATACCGTAAAAGTCGTGGAGTTTTCCGAGTGGGGTATCGCCTACGCTGCACTCAGCAAAGGGGATATTCAGGTGTTGGCCTCCCAGATTGATTACGCCGCCGCCGATTATTGGAAAAAGAACAAGAACAAAATCGAGAAGCTGTCACCGGTCTCCTTTGGTCTTTATCAGGGCATGGCAGTACCCGATTACGTAGACATCGACTCCATCGAACAGCTGAATGCAAACGCGGACAAATTGGGGAACAGAATCATTGGCATCGAGCCAGGTTCGGGTTTGATGAGTGACGCGAACAACGTGGTCAAGGCGTACGACATCAAGCTCAAGCTGGTCGAAGGCAGTACCTCTGCAATGACGGCGGCTTTAAAGTCGGCAGTCGACCGCAAGGAATGGGTGGCGGTCACTGTCTGGGATCCTTCGTGGATGACCAAGAAGTTTGATCTCAAATTTCTGAAAGATCCAAAAGGAATCTTCCCGCCATTGCAGGGTTATTACTGGATCGGACACAAAGGCTTCGCTGAAGCCAATCCGCGTGCGCGCGAACTGATGGCCAGCGTTTATGTACCCATCACCGACATCACCGCAATGAATGCTGAAGTCAAGGATGGCAAGACCATGGACGAGGCTATCAAGGGCTGGATAGAGAGCCATACAGATCTTGTAAATCGTTGGGGGAATATCAAGAACTATTGAGTTTTGTTCGTTTGCCACTGCCGCCCTTTGACTAATTAAAAAACCAGCAAACAACTGGTTCGATGGATTGCGAAATGACGATGGCCACAATTAATACTGACGAAGTGCTGGTGGATTGCCAGTCGGTTTGGAAGATCTTCGGTAAAAATGCACCGACAGCCATGGATGCGGTTGTCCGGCAGGGTCTTTCAAAGACCCGGATCCTGCAAAACTATGGCTGTGTGGTCGGGGTTTCCGATGTCAGTCTCCAGGTTCGCCGGGGGGAAATCTTTTGCATCATGGGTTTGTCCGGCAGTGGCAAGTCCACCCTTATACGGTTGCTGAACAAGCTGATCACCCCGAGCTCGGGGAAGGTGCTGGTCAAAGGCAAGGACGTTTCATCCTTGTCGCCGGCACAACTGCGAGAGGTGAGGGCGCGTCACATCGGTATGGTCTTTCAAAGCGTTGCCTTGCTGCCTAACCGTACGGTGCTTGAGAACACCGCGTTTGGCCTGGAAGTGCAGGGTGTGGGCAAGGCTGAACGTTACAAAGTGGCCGAGCAGGCGCTGGCGAAGGTTGGATTGAGCGAGTGGACTTCACGCTATCCGAGCGAGCTGTCCGGCGGCATGCAACAACGGGTCGGACTGGCGCGTGCACTCACTGCCGACCCGGAAATAATCTTGATGGATGAGCCGTTCAGCGCGCTTGATCCGCTGATTCGCCGACAGTTGCAGGATGAGTTCCGCCAGCTGACCAAGGAGCTGGGCAAGTCCGCGGTGTTTATTACACACGACCTGGACGAGGCCATCCGCATCGGTGACCGCATTGCGATCATGAAGGATGGCGCCATCATTCAGGTTGGCACCGCCGAGGAAATCGTGCTCAACCCGGCTGACGACTACGTGGCGGAATTCGTCGCCGGCATTTCCCGACTGCATCTGGTGAAGGCTCACTCGGTCATGACGTCGGTCCAGGCCTACAAGGCTGCACACCCGACATGCGACATCTCCAGGCTGACCAAAACCTCGCTTGACGCTGATATCGATGAACTTATCGGATTGACGATGAAGTCCGAGCGTGACGCGCTCGCCGTCGTCGATAACGGCACAGTGATCGGGATCATTACCCCGCGTGATCTGCTGCGGGGCGTGCAAGGTATTCCCAATGAATTGGCGCCCGTAGCAACTGCCAATGCGATGGAGGCGTCCGCATGAGCACGCCGGATTTTTCCAGTCAGTTCGATGCATCCATTGATACGGGGTTGGAATGGCTTTCAGATAATGGCGAGTTCGTGTTCGATGCCGTCAATGCGGTGCTCAATGGCATTTACGAAGGCGTGCTGTGGTGTATCGCTTATCCAGCGCATTACGTCGTGGCGATTGTCCTGGCGTTGATTGGCTGGCGTGTGGCTGGCGTTCGCTTCGCGATTCTCTCAGGTCTGGCATTGTTGCTGTGCGACCTCATCGGGTTGTGGCCGGAGACAGTCAGTACGCTTGCACTGGTGCTCACCGCTACCGTGTTGGCACTGGCGGTCGCCATTCCGCTGGGAGTCGTCGCGGGCCTGGCGCCGGCCTTTGATCGTGTGGTTGATCCTTGTCTGGATTTGATCCAGACGATGCCGCCCTACATCTACCTGCTACCGGCCATTGCACTGCTCGGCTACGGCCCTGCCACGGCGCTGTTGGCGACTTTTATCGTCGCGCTTCCCCCTGCGCTACGACTGACCTCCCTGGGTATTCGCATGACGCCCAAGGAGTTCATCGAGTTGGGAGATGCCAGCGGCGTGACGGGTATGCAGATGTTTTTCAAGATCCGCTTACCGTTCGCCATGCCCAGCATCATGGCCGGCGTTAATCAAAGCCTGATGATGGCCTTCGGCATGGTTGTCATTGCAGGCATTGTAGGTTCGGGCGGTTTGGGCGAGGCGATTTACGGTTCCATCCGTACGTTGGATATCGCCAAGTCGATCAATGCAGCCATCGCAATCGTCATTCTGACCATGATTCTGGATCGTCTGGCGCAGAGCGCTGCACAGTCGCGGGTGGGGGCTTCTCAATGACAACGCACATTCAATTTTCTCCAGGCGATTACCTGGCGCCTGCCGTTGATTGGCTGAACACGAATTTACATGGTTTGTTCAAAGGGATCAGTCAGGTCGTTGAGGCGGTACTCGGTGCAGTGGAGGGAGCGCTGCTTGCTCCCCATCCGTATTTATTCATCGGTATTGTCGTCGTCGCGGCGTTCTTTTTTGCCAATAAGCGGGTCGCTGTTTTCGCTGCGGTGATGTTGGCTTTCTGTTTGTTCGCTGGCCTTTGGGTCGCGTCCATCCAGACGATCGCGCTCGTCAGTGTGGCCGTCCTGATCTCGGTGTCCATCGCTTTCCCGCTGGGGGTTCTGGCGGCCCGGGTGAAGCGTGTAGATGAAGCGTTGCTGCCGATTCTGAACATCATGCAAACCGTGCCGCCCTGGGTTTACCTGATCCCCGCAGTGATGCTGTTCAGTTTGGGACGGGTGCCCGCGATCATCGCAACGATTGTTTACGGCATCCCGCCGATGCTCAGATTGACGACCCTTGCCTTCAGGCAGTTGCCCAAGGATCTCCTTGAGTTGGGCCAGGCGTCCGGTGCTTCACCTAAAGACATTCTGTTCAAAATCGAACTGCCGACTGCCGCACCCACGCTGTTGGTAGGCCTGAACCAATGCATCCTCATGTCGCTGGCGATGGTGGTGCTGGCCGGTCTGGTGGGGGCGGGCGGTTTGGGGGCTGAAGTGACCCGAGGCCTTTCCAGGATGGAGATGGGCTTGGGGCTGCGAGCAGGTTTGGCCATTGTCGCTATTGCGCTGCTGCTGGATCGATTGTCACGGGGCGCGTTGCAGCGTCACTCCCCCAGCAAACTCCTTTGAAAGGGCATCAGTATGAGACGCAGCTTTTTTTGCATTGATTCGCACGCGTGTGGCAACCCGGTTCGGGTTGTAGCGGGCGGAGCACCGCTGATGCCCTCCGTATCGATGGCCGAACGTCGCGATATTTTCGTGCGTGACCACGACTGGGTACGCACCGCATTGATGTTCGAGCCTCGGGGACACGACATCATGTCTGGTGTCATTATTTATCCATCGGTACGTGATGACTGCGACTTCGGTGCGCTGTTTATCGAAGTCAGCGGCTGCCTGCCGATGTGTGGAGCGGGCACCATCGGATTATCGACCGTTGTCATTGAAGAGGGCTTGGTGACACCTCGTGAGCCGGGAAAACTGGCGATTGAAACACCGGCGGGACGGGTCGATGTCGAATACACCCTGGGCGGCGAGTTCGTTGAGTCGATTCGCTTGTTCAACGTCGCCAGCTACCTGCACAGCGCTGATGTAGTGGTGGAAGTTCCCGGCGTTGGTTCGTTTACGGTGGACATCGCCTACGGCGGGAATTTCTATGCGGTGGTCGAACCACAGGCGTGCTGGACTGGATTCGAAGGGCAGACGACGGCTGACATCGTGGGGCTGAGCCAGAAGCTGCGCACAGCGCTCTCGGCCATTTGTGACCCTGTGCATCCAGAGAACAACAGAATCAGTGGTGTTCATCACATCATCTGGTGTGACAAACCACAGAGCAGAACCGTGCATGGCCGCTGTGCAGTGTTCTACGGTGACAAAGCCATTGATCGTTCTCCCGGCGGTACCGGTACCTCGGCACGGATGGCTCAGCTCTTCGCAAAGGGGCAGCTGAACGTCGGTGATATTTACCGACTTGAAAGTCTGATCGGTACGATCTACGAAGGAAAGGTGGAGGCGTCGGTAAAGGTCGGAACCTTCGACGGCATGAATCCAAGTGTCAGTGGCTGGGCTGAGGTGACAGGTCACAACACTATTTTCGTCGATGACAAAGACCCTCTGGCCCATGGGTTCCAGCTCGCATAAACAGTTCGGTCACGGCGCCAGCGGTTGATTCTTCGCAGCGCGGATTCAACCGTGGTTTGTACAAAGGCTGCGTTCGTCAGTGTAAAGAAGCGAGGCGTAAGGTGATCGAACGACGAGATTTCAGCGGGTGTATGAAAGGTAAAAACCTGCGCTATGTGGAAGAGACTCGGAGAGAGCCGACGGCTCATGCCCGGGCAGGATTCTTACTGCTCGAGCACTTCTCGTTGCCTGCATTTACGCAAGCGCTCGATACGATTGTCACTGCCAACCTTTTGCGTCCAGCGTTGTTCTCTTCACGAACCTTCGGGTTGCAGGACGGAGAGGTTACCAGCGACCTTGGCCTGGTCATTCGACCGGATGCGCGTCTGGACATGGCAGCACTCAAAGACCTCAATTTGCTGGTCATATGCGGCGGCTATCGTACCGAACTCAAAGTCAATCACGAGCTGATCAGCATCCTTAAAACAGCATCGGAACAGGGTATCACCCTGGCCGGGCTGTGGAATGGGGCGTGGTTTTTGGGCGTGTCAGGTTTGCTTGAGGGGTATCGTTGTGCGATTCATCCCGAACACCGACCTGCGCTCGCAGAAATTTCAAAAGTCACGCATGTCACCAGTGAAGCATTTGTCATGGATCGAGACCGGCTCACGGCTTCGAGTCCGGCGGGTGCTTTTCATATGGCTCTGGAGTGGATCAAAGGGCTGCATGGCAAGGCGCTGGTCGAGGGCATCGAAGACATTCTGTCTTTCGAAGAGTCGCGGTATCGGCGTATCAAACCGACACAGAACATCTCGTTGAGCGCCCCCCTCAAAGAGGTGGTCAAACTGATGGACGCCAACCTGGAAGAACCGTTGCAAATGGACCAACTGGCGGTCTATGGCGGACGTTCGCGTCGACAAATAGAGCGCTTGTTCAAAGAGCAACTGGGTACCACGCCGCAACGGTATTACCTGGAATTGCGCATTACCGAAGCACGGAGATTACTTCAGCACACAGAGCTGTCTCAGGTTGATGTGCTGGTCGCATGCGGCTTTGTTTCACCGAGCCATTTCAGCAAATGCTACAGCTCGTATTTTGGTTACCGGCCTTCGAGAGAAACACGGCTGGTGAAGTAAAAAACGGGCTGTCGCAATAATTTTAAGGAGGAGGGCATGACCGAGTTGCGATTGAAGAGCGATCAAACAAAAAACACGGCGTACTTAACGACGCCCACCGTTGCCGCTGGACCTGCTGGTGTCGCAAGGCCCCAACTCGGGATTTTTCTATGCCTGCTTTCAATGCTTATCTTTGCGAGCCAGGACGGAATAACCAAGGTGCTTGTCAAAGACTTCCCGGTTGCCCAGTTGGTCATGGTGCGTTATTGGGTGTTTGTCGTTTTTGCCCTCGGATACGCCGCCTACCAAGGCAGGGTCAAGGAACAGTTTCGGAGCAAGCATCCTTGGCTCCAGATCATTCGAGCGCTGTTAGCCGTGGGTGAAATAGTACTGTTCGGAGTCGGGCTGCGTTATTTAGGCCTGGCTGAAATGCACGCTCTCTATGCGGTATTCCCTCTGATGACTCTGGCATTGGCGGGGGGGCTGCTGGGAGAGTTTGTCGGGCTACGACGCTGGATCGCGGCTGCCATAGGGTTCACCGGGACACTGATCATCCTGCGACCAGGCGCGGGCGTCTTTGAACTCGCAGCGCTGATTCCCCTGCTGTCTGCTCTGGGCTTTGCAGTGTTCAATGTACTGACGCGCCGAATTAGCCAGCACGATTCCTTTGCGACGAACATGCTTTTTATGGCAAGTGTGGGTGCCCTGACGATCACATTTGTGGGGCTGCCGGCATGGGTTTCTCCGACTCCGGTCCAGGGCCTCTTGATGGGGATCCTGTCATTGACGGGAGTAGTCGCTCAGATTCTCCTCATTCAAGCACTGAAATACGCGACCGCTTCTACCCTGCAGCCTTTCAACTATGCGCTTCTGGTCTTTGCCACTTTGATTGGTGTGATCGTCTTTGCCGAGCGCCCTGATACCTGGGTGGTTGTCGGCGCAGCGTTGGTGATTATCGGGGGGCTGTATGCGATTAAAGCGAAGGTGTGAACGTACTTGAGTGTATGAAGTAATCAATGGGTGGCTGGTTTCCTGGATGATCACGGCCCTAAAAAGGTACTTCACGGAATGCCGGGGAACACCGATACCTGTAGAAGCTGCGGTGCGGCGATCCGACTTGCCAGCGATGGCGACCTTACGGCCGAGCATTTTCTTCCTGGTGTACATATCCATTGTTGCGGTAACGGCCACTATTGGTTCCGCCCTTACGGCGGGTCACTTGGAAAAACGGAACGCCGCCCGGCCTGTAGGAGCAGCCGGTCGACGCTCGATTGCTCGCGATGGAGGTCAACGATGAAGCGGGGAGCCTGACACCCCGCGGTGCTCTCAGGTTTTTCGCGAGCAAGCTCGCTCCTACAGGGCCCGCCGCGATCGGCCATCCATGGCCGTACGCGGCTAACCCGGCATCCATGCCGGGTTGCCCACTGCGCAGAACCTGCGCTCGGCCTCACGAGGGGGCGTGCACCGCAACAGCACCGCGAGGCACGCGCTCCCCTGTGAGCTGCCGCAGGCTGCGATCTTTTGATCTTGCTTTTGCGATCTGGAGATTGCTGAAGATTAAGATCAAAAAGATCGTCCGAACGCGGCCCGAACCTTCGGCAGCTCCTACAGATATTTCGCTATATGTGTTCCCCGGGATTGCGTGAAAAACCAAAAAAAAGGGCAGCTCAAAGCTGCCCTTTTCCCAACCTGCTCCTTAGGCCGCGCTAAACAGCTTGTGCGGATCCATGACGAATTTCTTCGGCACCCCGGCATCGAACTCGTGGTAACCGCGCGGCGCGTCGTCCAGGCTGATCACCTGCACGCCGACGACCTCGGCAATGTTGATCCGGTCCCACATGATCGCCTGCATCAGCTGACGGTTGTACTTCATCGTCGGGGTCTGGCCGGTGTGGAAGCTGTGGGACTTGGCCCAGCCGAGGCCGAAACGGATGTTCAGGCTGCCATGCTTGGCGGCTTTGTTGACCGCGCCCGGGTCTTCGGTGACATACAGACCGGGGATACCGATACTGCCGGCGACCCGCACCACGCCCATCAGCGCGTTGAGCACGTCGGCCGGGGCCTCGTGCTGCGCGCCGTCATGGCCGTGGCCGCGGGCTTCGAAGCCGACCGCATCGACCGCACAATCGACTTCCGGCTCACCGAGCAGGTTGGCGATTTGCTCGTGCAGCGGAGTGTCCTGGGTCAGGTCGGCGATCTCGAAGCCCTGGGCCTTGGCATGCGCCAGACGTAGCGGATTGACGTCACCGACGATCACCACCGCCGCACCCAGCAGACGGGCGGAGGCGGCAGCAGCCAGTCCGACCGAACCGGCACCGGCGATGTACACCGTGCTGCCAGGGCCAACGCCAGCGGTCACGGCGCCGTGGTAGCCGGTCGGCAGGATATCGGAGAGGCAGGTCAGGTCGCGGATTTTCTCCATGGCCTTGTCGCGGTCGGGCAGCTTCAGCAGGTTGAAGTCGGCATACGGCACCAGCACGTATTCGGCCTGGCCGCCAACCCAGTCGCCCATGTCCACATAGCCATAGGCACCGCCGGGGCGTGCCGGGTTGACCGTCAGGCAGACGCCGGTGTGCTGTTCCTTGCAACTGCGACAACGGCCGCAGGCAACGTTGAACGGCACCGAGACCAGGTCACCGATCTGCACGTTTTCCACGTCACGGCCCCTCTCGATCACCTCGCCGGTGATCTCATGGCCAAGCACCAGCCCGACCTGGGCCGTGGTCCGGCCACGCACCATATGCTGGTCGGAGCCGCAGATATTGGTCGAAACCACGCGCAAGATCACGCCATGGTCAATGCGCTTGCCGCGCGGGTCTTCCATTTTCGGATAGGGGATGGTCTGCACCTCGACCTTGCCTGCGCCGAGATACACGACACCACGATTACCAGACATGCTTTCACCTCGCTTTTGTTGTTGTGAGAACACGGCCCTTGTACTGCGAAGGGGCGCGCGGCCTTACAGTGCGGCGGTATATGTCTTGCGTTTGCGCGTGATGCAGAATGGGTTGGAAGTCACCTTCCAACACGCGTAATTAGCAGTCATCGCATCAATCCTACGCCTGGTATAAGCACTCTGCGAGGGCATTCAGCACCCAATCATCACCTGTTTGCAGCCATGCTCCGAACAATCGCCATCGTAGGTTCCGATGCTTGCTGGAGGTATGCATCCCTGCGTACCTGATGCGTCTATGATTCAGCCTGGATCTTCTATGAGGACGCAGTACCTACCAACAGGATCAGCGCCTGTATCGCCAGATATCTGGATGTGAGTTGTATGTTGAGTATCTCTTTCCCCTCAGTTTTCCATGGACTCAGGGGCTAACCCCCGGACGATAGGAGCACGCGCGATGATTGCGCACTGGAGTGGTCAGGTAGCGCTTGTCAGTGGTGCCGGTAGTGAGCGAGGCATTGGCCTTGCGATTGCGATTGCGAAGCGTCTGGGCAACCTGGGTGTGAGGTTGATCGTCACAGGCAGCAGCGCTCGCATCCATGATCGGGTGGAGGAGTTACGTGCCGCAGGATTTGAAGCGCAAGGTCGTGAGGCGGACTTGAGTAAAGAGGATCAAGTCCTTGAACTTGCCACTTGGGCCGAATCGGTATGGGGGCGAATCGATATTCTGGTGAACAATGCCGGCATGGCCGCCCAAGGTCATCCGGAGCCTTTTGCCGATCTGGCGGACATGAGTGTCGAGAGCTGGAATCTTTCAATCGCTCGAAATCTGACAACCGCCTTTCTGCTGACCCGTGGAGTTTTGCCGGGGATGCGCAACAGACACTACGGCCGTATCGTCAACGTCAGTTCCACGACTGGCACTCGGGCAGGTAATCCAGGAGAGGCGGCTTATGCTGCGGCCAAAGCCGGAATGGTGGGTATGAACATGAGCCTGGCCCTTGAGGTTGCGCGCTATGGAATCACTGTGAACTCGGTCGCGCCTGGCTGGATCGCCACAGGGTCAAGCACTCCAGAGGAAGAGAATGCAGCGAAGTATGTTCCGGTTGGCAGGGCGGGTCGCCCGGAAGAAGTGGCTGCTGCCGTTACGTTCCTGGCCTCACCTGAGTCCAGTTACATTACCGGGGAGTTGCTGGTGATCGATGGTGGCAATTGCCTGATAGAGAACAAAGCACTCAAGTAATCCAGCCCGGCAGAGCCGGTACCGACCACCGACGCCTCGCGGCGGTGTGACGGCGACACCACCGGCAACCAATCGGCCTTGTCCCAGCGGGTACGGCGGCCCAGGTGGGTCAACTGGATCATCACTGCCGCGCCATGTTCGTGGCATTCATCGGTCAGGTCCTTCAAGCATCCGACCACTTCGTCCTTGTAGGCCAGCACATTGTTGAACACCGGCGGGCTGTCTCGGGATACCGCCGCGGAACCGGCAGTCATGGTCAGGGCGACACCGGCTTTGGCGCGCTCCACGTGGTAGGCGCGATAGAGATCCTTGGGCATGCCGTCCACAGGATAGGCCGATACATGGGAGGTGGTCATGATCCGGTTTCTGAGGGTCAGATTCTTGATTTTACAGGGTTGCAGCAAGGGATCGCTGGACATCATGGTGCGCTCCAAAGTGGGCTTCATCAGGCTCGGTGACTTAAAATCAGGACAAATGTACATCTGTGTCAACGAATGATGACATAGATGTACATTTTGCTTGCGTGTCCAAAAAACCAGGATTAAGATCCGTCAAAACCAAGACTGATTCGGCTCGTCAGCGCCTGTCGTCCATCGCATTGAGCGGTCAGTGCCCGCGGCGTGATGAAAGTGCGCGCAGCGGCAAACCGCACGCGTTGAGGTGGACGTGAAAGATGATGGTTCAGGTGTGATTCAGTGGGATTGAAGAGGGCACAGTCGTGCTTTCTTGATCTTCTGCCTAATTGATATTTCGGAAAGGAGAGCATAGGTGACAGAGTTATTGGATATTCGTCTGGCTAGCAAACAAACAGCTTTCACTGAAATTCCAGTCATAGATATATCGCCGCTCATAAACGGCGAAAATCCGCTGAAGGTGGCAAGCCAAATAGGTGATGCATGCGAAAAAGTGGGGTTTTTTTATATAAAAAACCATGGCATTGACCAGCAATTAATAGACGAGATGTATGCGCTTACCAAACGTTTTTTCAAACTTCCTTATGAGGAGAAGAACAAACTTAATGTCGTGAATTCCGGGCTCACGCTACGTGGTTATATACCGATGTACGCGGAAAACGTCGACCCTGCCAATACCCGCGATTTCAAAGAGTGTTTTGATTGCGGAGCGCATTACGATGAGGTTTCTCCATTTTTTGGTCCTAATCAAATGCCGTCTGTACTGCCGCAATTTGAGAAGGTTGCCGAAGATTACCATTCCTCTATATTGGCGCTAGCGCGAACACTCATTGGCGGGATCGCGCTGAGCTTGGGTTTACCACAAGATTACTTTGAACGTCTTCAGCGCAAGCCCATCACGATTCAGCGAATTTTGCGTTATCCGCCCCAGATCGGAAGGATCTCGCAAGAGGAGATCGGTATTGGGGCACACACGGACTATGGTTTCTTGACGGTCCTGTCCCAAGATGCAGTTGGCGGTTTGCAAGTCAGGAACCGTGCAGGAGAGTGGGTTACCGCCCCACCAGTTGAAGGCACTTTTATCGTCAACATTGGTGACCTGGTTCAAACCCTGACCAACGATCGCTACACCTCGACAATGCATCGCGTCATAAATACTAGTGGTCTAGAGCGTTATTCAATACCTTTCTTTATTGATTTGGATTTCGATGCGGTTGTTGAACCAGTGCCAACCTGCGTGAGTGAGGCTCTACCCGCGAAGTATGAAGCTTACACTTGTGGTGAACACAAATTTAAGCGTTTCGTTGATAGCTATGCGCATCTGCAAGACAAATAGGCGTTTCAATGTGCATCCTATACATGGTCGACCCCGCCGATGCGCAGAAATGGCGAGATTGCCTGGCAACGCTCGCCTCCAAACTAGAGTTCCGCCAATGGCCTGATATCGGTAACCCGGCAGAGGTGCACGTGCGGGGCGAGAAGTTGGTTTTTGGATGAGTTGCTGTTGCGAATGCGTTGCCGATGCGAGCTGTTCGCGTCTAGCTGACCTCCAAAAACGACTGCTTTTAGTTGCTAATGGTCCCTCTTGAGTGCCTGCATCTGGCTGCTTTTTGGCCGAATATTGCCTGTTGTGAAGGTTTGTAATCGACCCGGACGCTCAGGAAAGTAGAACAGTTTTCTGTTTAGGCGCAATCAATCCGGTGGTTGCATTAAGGAGGCTGTCGCTGGTAAATCGCGGATCGTCTCGTGCGAGTTGACCCGCTAGTTTTTTCCTAGTCTTTGTTGCCGACCTTATTTTGGGCTGCCTCCTTTTGGGTGACATTCAACTGCGATGGTTCGAGCTTGACGGTGAGTTTGTGCAGCGAGCCGTTGAACGTGAACGGCACCTGATAGTCCTTGTCATCGACGGGAGTACCCGTGTCGGAACCGACATCGAAACTTTCATCCACTCCAAATATAAATGGAACGCTGTTGGGGATCGTGTGGCTAGCCAGTTGCTTGCCATCTACCGAGAGCAGGCCAGTACCGCCTTTTCCGAATCCCGGTCCGGCGTATTTAAACTCAAAGCTGATGCTGTGCTTTCCAGGAGTGAGTGTCTCGGACCCTTCCCAACGGAATCGTGCAACGCCTTCAAGGTTGTAGTTGAAAACCGGCTTGCCTTTCAGGATGTAGAGGGCGTAACCGCCAAAGCGGCCGCCGTCGGTCACGAGCAGACCCTCGCCGCCATTTTCCGGAACCGTGACATCAGCGGTAATGACGTAGGACTTGTTCAACAGGTTGGGCTCGTTGCCTGAAAGAATGCCGGTCACTGGCGACAAATAATCGAACTCGGTGCGTCCGGCCACGATGCTCGGCCTTTGCGCGATGACGCGCGTAAAGCCGGAAGCGTCGAGCGGCAACACTTGATACTTATTCGCTTCCACCCAGAACAGATCCTGTAGTTCCTTGAGTTTTGCCGGGTTGGAGGCGGCGATATCGTCGTTCTGCGTCCAGTCCTTGCTAATGTTGTACAGCTCCCATTTGACGCCATTGACGATGTCCTTGGGTGGTTGAGCGGTGAGGTCCCAAGGTGCGCGGTAGGGCGTCGTCGATGCCATCCAGCCCTCGTGATAAAGCGCGCGTAATCCAAACATCTCGAAATACTGTGTGGTGCGGGTAGAGGGCTTCTCGGAATTCTGCTTGTCGAAGAGGTAAACCAAGCTCGTGCCTTCGATAGGTTTTTGCGCAATGCCGTCTACTTGGAGCGGTGCATCAATGCCGGTGGCTTCAAGGATCGTCGGCTCGATATCAATGACGTGGTGGAACTGGTTACGGATGCCGCCGGCATCCTTGATCCGGTTCGGCCAGGAAATGGCCATACCCTGACGGGTGCCGCCAAAGTGCGATGCAATTTGCTTGGTCCACTTGAAGGGGGTATCCATGGCCCAGGTCCAGCCCACTGCCATGTGCGGATAGGTCTGGTCCGAACCCCAAGCGTCTAGATACTTCATCTGGTCGGCGACCGGCACGTCGATTCCGTTGAAGGTGGTCATTTCGTTCGATGTGCCGTTAGGGGTGCCTTCTGCGCTACTGCCATTGTCGCCACTGATGTAGATAACCAGCGTGTTGTCGAGCTTGCCCATGTCATCAATCGCCTGGATCACCCGGCCGATTTCATGGTCGGTGTACGCGAGATAGGCCGCGTAGACTTCCATTTGGTGGGTATACAATTTTTTCTCGTCTGCCGACAGTTCGTCCCATTTCTTCAGAGAGTCCGGCCACGCCGTGAGCTTGGCTTCCTGCGGGATAACGCCGAGGCGCTTCTGATTGGCGAAAATCTGGTCGCGCGCGGCATTCCAACCCATGTCAAATTTGCCCTTGAATTTGTCAATCCATTCGGGCGTCGGGTGATGCGGCGCGTGAGCGCCGCCAGGGGCATAGTAAAGAAAGAACGGCTTTTTCGGATCGAGCGCGTTCAGTTCATTGACATAGGCGACGGCATCATCCGCCATCGCGGTGATAAGGTTCCAACCTGGTTTACCGACGTAAGGATGGATTGGCGTGGTGTTGCGCATCAGGTTGCCCGGTTGCCATTGGCTGGTTTCGCCACCCATGAAACCGAAAAAATAGTCAAAGCCCATACCAGTGGGCCATTGATCAAACGGACCGGCCTGACTGATCTGGAATGACGGCGTGTTGTGGTTTTTGCCAAACCACGACGTTGCATAGCCGTTGTCTTTGAGGATTTTGCCAATGGTTACCTTGTCTTTGGTGATGACGCTGTTGTAACCGGGGTATCCGGTTGAAATTTCCGAGATGACACCGAAGCCGACGGAATGGTGATTGCGCCCGGTAATCAAAGCGGCGCGCGTCGGGGAGCACAATGCCGTTGAATTGAATTGCGTGAAACGCAACCCGGCTGCCGCGACGCGATCCATGGCCGGCGTCGGGATGATACCGCCGAACGTGCTGGACGCGCCGAAGCCGACATCGTCGGTGATGATCAACAACACATTGGGCGCGTCTTTGGGGGGGACGACGGTCGGCGACCAGTAGGGCGTGGAGTTCGCGGCGTCCAGGTTGATGACACCGCCGAAAGCCGCTGGAGGATTAGGGAGATATCTCCCATCGATGGTCGTGGTCGCGCTGGGTGAGCCGGGCGTGCCGTTGACTTCCTGTATCGCTGCATGCGCGCAAGAGAGCGTAAACATGGCAAAAGCCAGCCCCGCACCGAGCCTCTGGTGTAGCCATATTGATTGAGTCCAGTACGTATTGGTCATGGCCTGCTCCTGTAACCACCCCGTAACCCCAAGTGCCGAGTGTAGACCGTATTTCTCTCTCGCCAGTCCATCTCATCGTTAGCTTGAGTGGCCGTTGACTTTGGAATAATGGTGTCTATACCTGACCTTGATTCCCGGAAGGTTCAGCAATGGCCGCAGATTGAGATCAAGAGGAGCACAAATGCTAATCAGGAAACGGCGTGTTGGTATCGCCATTGTCTGCGTCGGGATCGTGTCGGCTTGTCTGGCGTTTGTGGTGTATCAGCACATTCGCGGTCCTGCGCCTTTGACGCTGGGTGATGGAAAAAATGGCCCCCTGGAAATGGTCTGGCTTCCTGCCGGCGAATTTTTGATGGGGAGTGATCATAAGCAGGCTCGTCCAAACGAGAGGCCGGCGCACAAGGTTCGACTCGATGGGTATTGGGTCGACCGCTATGACGTCACCAACGCCGATTTCGCCCGTTTCATTGCTGAAACTCATTACGTCACCACCGCCGAACGCAAACCCAAGTGGGAAGATCTGAAAGTTCAGCTACCGCCCGGGACTCCTGAGCCGGATGACCGCGACATGGTGCCTGGCGCATTGGTTTTTGTCGGCACAGAGAGGCCCGTGAGACTCGATGATTTCAGCCAGTGGTGGGTATTTGTCCCGGGGGCTGACTGGCGCCACCCACTGGGGCCGGACAGTACAATCCAGGGCAAAGAAACCCATCCTGTTGTTCAGGTTTCACGTGAAGATGTGCAGGCCTACGCAGCATGGGCGCACAAGCGCCTGCTGACCGAGGCTGAATGGGAATACGCCGCAAGAGGCGGACTCGAACAAGCCAATTATGCGTGGGGGAATGACTTCTCGCCCGGTGGGGAAAAGATGGCTAACACCTGGGATGAGATACAGCCGTTTCCCGTGACCGGAGCCAGTAATAAATTCAAAATTGGCACCAAGCCAGTAGGCAGTTACCGAGCTAACGCCTACGGGCTCTACGATATGTCTGGGAATGTTTGGCAATGGGTCGCCGATTGGTATCGTGCTGACGCGTTTATAGTCGGGCTCAAGCATCAACCGGCGGGTGAAGCTGCAGTAAATCCGATGGGGCCTTCCGACAGCTATGACCTCGAACTTGGAGTGACGGCCAATGCACCACAGCGTGTAATCCGAGGTGGATCTTTTCTTTGTAGTGACAGCTACTGCACGAGTTTTCGAACCAGTGCCAGGCAGGGCACAGATCCTATGACTTCCCTGTCTCATCTAGGCTTTCGCTTGGCGATGAGTAATGACCAATGGGAAAAAAACCGTTGAATACAACATACACGCGAGCCATGCGTGAAAACACGAACGACCGCTTC
>NZ_CATKPZ010000020.1:0-48286 GCF_949767415.1 Pseudomonas sp. IT-196MI5 | reverse complement strand
TCTCGCTCCCACAGGGTTTGCGTAAACCTGTGGGAGCGAGCCTGCTCGCGAAGCTTTTCAGATCGACGCGGTCTCTTTGTAGGCTTTCAAGGCTTTTAGTCGCTCGCGCTTGATAGCCTCCCCCAACTCCGGCCCCTTGAAGCCTTGCTCCAGCAGCGGCTGAACCGCCACGCTGCGAGCAGCGGTTGCTGCGCCGCGCAAATAATCCGCCTGTGGATAACTTCTTTCTTCCAGCCCTTTGCGCCCGCGCGCATCCATCTCACATGCCGCGATGAACTCCTCGAACCGCTGTGGTCGACGGAAAACGTCGAAGCTTTGCAGCAGTTCCAGCAATGTCGATGGCTTCAGCTCATGGGCGCGATGCCCGTGGGTGTGATACTCGCCCACCAGCAGCGCCAGTTCCTGGCAGTCTCTCGGTACTTTGAAGCGCTCATTGACCGCTTTGATCAGCTTCAGGCCTTTGAATTCGTGGGCAATATGTCGCGGCCATTCCTGCTCTGGCGTCAGGCCTTTGCCCAAGTCGTGCAGCAGGCAGGCCCAGCGTACGGTCAGTGGCTGTTTGTGTATGGCGGCTTGCTGCAAAACGCTCAGGGTGTGCGCGCCGGTATCGATTTCCGGGTGATGGGTCGGGGGTTGTGGTACGCCGAACAGCGCCTCGACCTCGGGCATCAGTACCTTGAGTGCGCCGCATGCGCGCAAAACCTCAACAAACACCTGCGGCTGATCTTCCATCAGCGCGCGGGAAATTTCCTTCCAGCTGCGCTCCGGGGTCAGCGCCTCAAGTTCGCCTGATTCGCTGAGTTGACGCATCAACTCCAGGGTTTCCGGGGCAACGGTAAAACCCAGCGTCGCGTAGCGCGCCGCGAAGCGGGCAACACGCAGGACTCGGAGTGGATCTTCGGCAAATGCCGGGGAAACATGGCGAAGCAGGCGTGCTTCGAGATCGCGCTGCCCGTGGTACGGATCGGTCAGGTTTTGCTGATCGTCTTCGGCCATGGCATTGATGGTCAGGTCGCGACGGATCAAGTCTTCTTCGAGGGTGACTTCAGGGCTGGCGTGAAAAGTGAACCCACCGTAACCGCGCCCGCTTTTGCGTTCGGTGCGGGCGAGGGCATATTCCTCACCGCTTTTTGGATGAAGGAACACCGGGAAGTCCGCGCCCACCGGGCGAAAGCCCTTGGCGAGCATTTCTTCGGTGGTGGCGCCGACCACAACCCAGTCGATATCGGTGACCGGTTTGCCCAGCAGGCGATCACGAACTGCACCGCCGACCTTATAAATACGCATAAAAAACCTCCGTTAGCTCGACAGGATAACCGTTGCGTCGAGCTTTCGGAGGCACAAACCGGATCAAAGATGGATGACGGCCAGGTCCAGGCGGCCGTAATCGCCTTCGCTGTGCTCGCTTCTGGGTGGCACGTGGTGGGTTTTCATCACCTGATCCCCTTGCAGGGTTTCCAGGTGAATATCGAAGCCCCAGAGGCGGTGCAGGTGCTTGAGTACTTCTTCTGTGGAATCACCCAGCGGTTTGCGGTCGTGTTGCTGGTGGCGCAGGGTCAGGGAGCGGTCACCACGCCGGTCGATGCTGTAAATCTGCACGTTGGGCTCGCGATTGCCCAGGTTGTATTGCGCCGCCAGTGTTTCACGGATGATGCGGTAGCCTTCTTCATCGTGGATCGCTGGCACCAGCAGATCGTCCTTTTGGTCGTCATCGAGAATGCTGAACAACTTCAGGTCCCGGATCACCTTCGGCGACAGGTACTGCAGGATGAAACTCTCATCCTTGAAGCTGCTCATGGCGAACTTGATGCTGGACAGCCAGTCGGTACCGGCAATTTCCGGGAACCAGCGGCGATCTTCCTCGGTGGGTTCTTCGCACATGCGCCGGATGTCCCGGTACATGGCAAACCCGAGAGTGTAGGGGTTGATTCCGTTGTAGTAAGGGCTGTCGAAGCCCGGCTGAAAGACCACGCTGGTGTGGGATGTCAGGAATTCCATCATGAAGCCGTCAGTGACCAGGCCTTCGTTGTACAGGTCATTCATCAGCGTGTAATGCCAGAACGTGGCCCAGCCTTCGTTCATCACTTGGGTCTGGCGTTGAGGGTAAAAATATTGAGCGATCTTGCGCACGATCCGCACGATTTCCCGTTGCCACGGCTCCAGTAGCGGAGCGTGTTTTTCGATGAAGTACAGGATGTTTTCCTGCGGTTCGGCGGGGAAGCGTGCATTGTCCTTGTCGCTGTACTTGTCAGCGCCTTTTGGAATGGTGCGCCACAAGTCATTGATCTGCTTCTGCAAATGCTCTTCCCGATCCTTTTGCCGGCGGCGTTCTTCCTCGGCGGAAATCGGATAGGGGCGTTTGTAGCGGTCGACCCCGTAGTTCATCAGCGCATGGCAGGAGTCGAGCAGGTCTTCGACCGCGTCGATACCGTGGCGTTCTTCGCATTGCATGATGTACTGCTTGGCAAACACCAGGTAATCGATAATCGAACTGGCGTCGGTCCAGGTGCGGAACAGGTAGTTGCCTTTGAAAAAGCTGTTGTGCCCGTAGCAGGCATGGGCCACCACCAGCGCTTGCATACAGATGGTGTTCTCTTCCATCAGGTAGGCGATGCATGGGTCGGAGTTGATCACGATCTCGTACGCTAGCCCCATCTGGCCGCGGGTGTAGGATTTTTCAGTACTGAGGAAGTGTTTGCCGTAGGACCAGTGGTGATAACCCAGCGGCATACCGACGGAAGCGTAGGCGTCCATCATCTGCTCGGCGGTGATCACTTCGATCTGGTTCGGGTACGTATCGAGTGCGTAACCCGCCGCAATACGACTGATTTCGCGGTCGTAGGCCTGGATCAGCTCGAACGTCCATTCGGAGCCGGTGGAAATGGGTTGGCGTTTCTGCTCTTTGGCGGTCATGTCACTAACCTGCGCTGGAAGAGTTCACGGAAGACCGGATAGATATCCCCGGCCGAGACCAGTTGTTGCTGGGCAAATGTGTCGGAAAAGGCTTCGGCGATGCGCTCGTATTCAAACCACAGGGCCTGGTGTTCGCGCGGGGTGATCTCAACGTAAGTGTAGTACTGCACGAATGGCATGATCTGGTTGATCAGGATGTCACGGCAGATCGGAGAGTCATCGTTCCAGTTGTCGCCGTCGGAGGCTTGGGCGGCGTAGATGTTCCACTCGTTGCTCGGATAACGCTCGGCCATGATCTCCTGCATCAGTTTCAGTGCGCTGGAGACGATGGTGCCGCCGGTTTCCCGGGAGTAGAAAAACTCCTCCTCATCCACTTCGCGGGCGCTGGTGTGATGGCGGATGAACACGACGTCGATCTTTTCGTAGTTACGCTTGAGAAACAGGTACAGCAGGATAAAGAAGCGCTTGGCGATGTCCTTGGTTGCCTGGGTCATCGAGCCGGACACGTCCATCAGGCAAAACATCACGGCCTTGGAGCTGGGGTTGGGTTGCTTGATGAGCAGGTTGTACTTGAGGTCGAATGTGTCGAGAAACGGTATGCGGTGAATGCGCGCGCTGAGCTTTTCGATTTCAGCTTCTATTTTCTGAATATCGCCGAAGTTGTCTGGTTCTTCCTGTTTGATTCGCAGAAGCTCTTCCTTGGCTTCGCGCAGTTTTGCCCGGCTGCTGCCGGACAGGGCGATTCGCCGGGCGTGGGCTGAACGCAGGGTGCGAATGATGTTGATCCGCGACGGGTTGCCCTCGTTGCTGATCCCGGCCCGCACGGTCTTGAAGGTATCGGTGCCGGTCAGATTGCGCTTGACCAGATTGGGCAGTTCGAGATCCTCGAACATGAATTCGAGGAACTCTTCCTGGGTGATCTGGAAGACGAATTCGTCCATCCCTTCGCCGGAATTGCCGGCCTTGCCGGGGCCTCGACCACCGCCGCCTCCCGGTGGGCGGGCGATATGTTCACCGCTGGTGAATTCCTTGTTGCCCGGGTGCACGATCGTTTGCTTGCCGCCGCGACCGTGGTGGAGCACCGGCTCGTCGATGTCGCGGCCGGGAATGCTGATTTGTTCGCCGTGTTCCATATCGGTAATGGAGCGCCGGCTGACCGCCTCTTCGACAGCCTTTTTGATGTGGTCACGGTAGCGCCGCAGAAACCGCTGACGGTTCACCGTGCTCTTGTTCTTGCCATTGAGACGTCGGTCGATCACATAGCTCATGACTGCTCCTTAGAAGCTGTCCTGAAAGGGGCGAGCGGTGATACAGCATCGAACCGAGAGCCGAGGGATATTGAACGCTCCCCCAAGCGCTTTGGATGCTGCCTGAACTCGCTACCGACTTTCGAACACCTCCCAGAGGCCTGTGTAACAGAAAAGCCCACACAGGTCTCTGGCTGACGACAACCGGTCTGACCGGCAGCGGGTTATTGTGATTTTCTGACCCGCAGGTACCACTCGGACAGCAGTCGCACCTGTTTGTCGGTGTAGCCCCGCTCGACCATCCGTGTGACGAAGTCGTTGTGTTTTTGCTGGTCCTCTTTGCTGGCCTTGGCGTTGAAGCTGATGACTGGCAACAGGTCCTCGGTGTTGGAGAACATTTTCTTCTCGATGACCACCCGCAGTTTTTCGTAGCTGAGCCAGGTCGGGTTCTTGCCGTTGTTGTTGGCCCGGGCACGCAGGACGAAGTTGACGATTTCGTTGCGGAAATCCTTTGGATTGCTGATGCCGGCCGGCTTCTCGATTTTCTCCAGTTCTTCGTTCAACGCTACGCGGTTGAGGATCTCGCCGGTTTCCGGGTCCCGGTATTCCTGGTCCTGGATCCAGAAGTCGGCGTACAGCACATAGCGATCGAAGATGTTCTGGCCGTACTCGCTGTAGGACTCGAGGTAGGCGGTCTGGATCTCCTTGCCGATGAATTCGATATAGCGCGGTGCCAGGTACTCCTTGAGGAAGCGCAGATAGCGTTCGCGGGTCTCCGCCTGGAACTGTTCCTGTTCGATCTGTTGTTCCAGCACGTAGAGCAAATGCACCGGGTTGGCGGCAATTTCGTGCGGATCGAAGTTGAACACCTTCGACAGGATCTTGAACGCGAAACGGGTGGAAAGACCGTTCATGCCCTCGTCGACACCGGCGTTGTCACGGTATTCCTGGATCGACTTGGCTTTCGGATCGGTATCCTTTAGGTTCTCGCCGTCGTACACGCGCATCTTCGAGTAGATGTTGGAGTTTTCCGGCTCCTTGAGGCGCGAGAGCACGGTGAACTGGGCCAGCATCTTCAGGGTATCCGGCGCGCAATGGGCCTTGGCCAGCGAGCTGTTGAACAGCAGCTTGTCGTAGATCTTCACTTCGTCGCTGACCCGCAGGCAGTACGGCACTTTGACGATGTAGATCCGGTCGATGAAGGCTTCGTTGTTCTTGTTGTTGCGGAAGGTGTGCCATTCCGATTCGTTGGAGTGGGCCAGCAGGATCCCGGTGAACGGAATCGCACCAAGACCTTCGGTGCTGTTGTAGTTGCCTTCCTGGGTAGCCGTCAGCAATGGGTGCAGCACCTTGATCGGTGCCTTGAACATTTCGACGAACTCCATCAGGCCCTGGTTGGACCGGCACAGTGCGCCCGAGTAGCTGTAGGCATCGGCGTCGTTCTGTGGGAATTCCTCCAGTTTGCGGATATCGACCTTGCCCACCAGTGCCGAGATGTCCTGGTTGTTTTCATCGCCCGGTTCGGTCTTGGCCACGGCGATCTGGTTGAGGATCGACGGATAGAGTTTGACCACGCGGAACTGGCTGATGTCGCCACCGAATTCGGCCAGGCGTTTGGTGGCCCATGGCGACATGATGGTATTGAGATAGCGCCGTGGAATGCCGAAGTCTTCCTCGAGGATCGCGCCATCTTCGGTGGCGTTGAACAGACCCAGGGGCGACTCGAAAACCGGCGAGCCCTTGATCGCATAGAAGGGTATTTTTTCCATCAGTTGCTTGAGCTTTTCGGCCAGCGACGATTTACCGCCACCGACGGGGCCGAGCAGGTAGAGGATCTGTTTCTTCTCTTCCAGGCCCTGAGCAGCGTGGCGGAAATACGACACGATCTGGTCGATGCATTCTTCCATCCCGTGGAAGTCTTCAAAGGCCGGATAGCGGCGGATCACCTTGTTGGAAAAAATTCGCGACAGTCTCGAGTTGGTCGAGGTGTCGAGCAGCTCCGGTTCTCCGATGGCCAGCAGTAGACGCTCGGCGGCGGAAACATAGGCGCTGCGGTCTTTTTTGCACAGCTCCAGGTACTCTTGCAGAGAGAGTTCTTCCTGGCGCGTGGACTCGAAGCGTTGTTGGAAGTGGCTAAAGATACTCATGACGTCACCTCGCTCGATACGTGGAGCCGACGCCGGATCACTCAGTCGATGCTGGCAGCAACCGAACAGGCGGTTGCTGTTTACCCCCCAGAACTCCCTCAAGGCTTACCGCCCCGAAAGCTACTCCCGATGATCCGTGCGCCGGTGTACCGGCTCTCCCCTGTTTTGGATGGCCTGCGCTTAAGGATAGTTGGGAATTCGGCAGGGAAAGGCAAGATGCGTAATTGTTTGTGGCAGACCGTTCGTCTGCCACCGCGCCAGCCCGCGGGAGCCGGGGCCTGCAACGTTACAAAAAAATTATTCGGGGGTGCCTTGCGTCGTTTCCGCAGGATAGGTCGTACGCCACAATTCAAATCCGCCATCCATGCTGTAGACGTCGGAGAAGCCCTGGCTGATCAGGTAGGCGGCCGCGCCCTGGCTGGAATTGCCGTGATAACAGACCACCACGGTCGGTGCGTCGAGGTCGGCACCCTGGATGAAAGCGTGCAGGGAATGGTTGTCCAGATGCTTCGAGCCTGCGATGTGCAGGGCGGCAAAAGTGGCCGGGTCGCGGACGTCGACCACCACTGCGCCTTGTTCGCGCAGGGCCTGGGCCTGTTCCGGGGGGATACGTTTGAATTCGCTCATGGCGGGCTCCTGTGGCTCGGCTGAATGGGCAGTCTAGCGCGGGGCGCTGGCTGGCGATATTTGGGGAATGAACGAGGCGACTGGCGGCACGGCATGACCGTGTTCGTCGCATTTGCAGGACAGGCGCTCACCGCTGTCGACGTTCATCAGGGTCAGGGCGCCGCCCCAGACGCAACCGGTGTCGAGGGCCGAAATACCCGGTTCGTTGCACTTGCCTTCCAGTGCGGCCCAGTGACCGAAGATGATTTTCACATCCCTGGTCTTGCGTTCCTTGTGCTGGAACCAGGGCTTGTAGCCAGCTGGTGCGGTATCGAGGCCTTCCTTGCTCTTGAGGTCGAGTTTGCCGTCGGCGGTGCAAAAACGCATACGGGTGAAATAGTTGGTGATCACCCGCAGGCGCGTCACGCCTTTGAGGTCGTTGTCCCATTTCGCCGGATCGTTGCCGTACATGCCATCGAGGTAAGGCGGCAACAGGTTGTCGTCACGCAATGCGGTCTCGACTTCGGCAGCCAACTTCAAGGCTTTGCGCAGCGACCACTGGGGGGGAATGCCGGCATGGACCAGTGCAACGTTGCGCTGTTCGTCGTAGTGCATGAGCTTTTGCTGGCGCAGCCACTCGAGCAGTTCGGCGCAATCCGGTGCTTCAACGATCTCGCGCAGGGTATCGGCTTTCTTCAGGCGTTCGATGTTGCGTCCGGCCGCCAGCAGGTGCAGGTCGTGGTTGCCGAGCACGCACACCAGCGATTCGCGAATGCTGTAGAGAAAGCGCAAGGTTTCCAGAGACTGCGGGCCGCGGTTGACCAGGTCGCCCACCAGCCACAGACGATCCCGTTGTGGGTCGAACGCCACTTGTTTGAGCAGGCATTGCAGGGCTTGAAGGCAGCCCTGCAGGTCACCGACAGCGTACGTCGCCATCAGTGCAGGGCTCCGGGCACCGCCAGGCGGAAGGGCGCGATGATGGCATCGAAATGTTTGCCGTCATCGGAAAGCATCTGATAGGTGCCTTGCATGGTGCCGACCTTGGTGGTCATGACCGTGCCGCTGCTGTAGGTGTGGCTCTTGCCAGGGTCGATCAACGGCTGCTGACCTACCACGCCTGCGCCGCGCACTTCTTCGACATGCCCGTTACCATCGGTGATGACCCAGTGCCGTGAAAGCAGTTTGGCAGGCAACTGGCCATTGTTTTGCACGGTGATGGTGTAGGCGAAGGCAAAGCGGTCGTGCTCGGGTTGCGATTGTTCTGCCAGATAGCGGGTGACGACGCTGACGTCGACCTGATAACGAGGATCGGACATGCAAGGGGCCTTAAAAACGAAGCAGGACGCGGGGCGTAGCTGATGGAGTTCAGTCTAGGCCAAGTATCGGGTAGTAGACCAGAGTGGCGTCCTACCCGATAGCGCTCATCGCCGGTCAGTCAGTGACAGGCTTTTGTGGCGCTTGCTCGCCGAGCTTGTCGGCCAGGCGCACGAAGGCGGCCAGGTCGAGTTGCTCGGGACGCAGGCTGCCATCGACGCCGGCGGCTTCGATTTCAGCATTGCTCAGCAGCAGCTTGAGGGTGTTACGCAGGGTTTTACGGCGCTGGTTGAAAGCTTCGCGCACGACGCGCTCCAGCAAGCGGTGATCCTTGGCCGGGTGCGGCAGCACCGCGTGGGGTACGAGGCGCACGATGGCTGAGTCGACTTTCGGTGGCGGGTTGAATGCCCCGGGGCCAACGTTGAACAGGTGCTCGACCCGGCAGTGGTACTGAACCATGATCGACAGGCGGCCCCAGTCACCTCCACCAGGGCCGGCAGCCAGACGCTCGACCACTTCCTTTTGCAGCATGAAGTGCATGTCGCGGATCAGGTGCGAGTTGTGCAGCAGGTGAAAAATCAGCGGCGTGGAGATGTTGTACGGCAGGTTGCCGACCACTCGCAGGCTCCCTGGCGCAGCATTAAGGCTGTTGAAGTCGAACTTCAGTGCATCGCCCTGATGCAGATTGAAATTGCTCTTGCCGGCAAACTGCTGGTTGAGTATCGGGATCAGGTCCTTGTCCAGTTCCACCACGTCGAGTTGCGCGCCGCTGCTGAGCAGGCCTTGGGTCAGTGCGCCCTGGCCCGGGCCGATTTCCAGCAGGCGGTCTTCTGCCTTGGCATGAATGGAACGCAGGATACGGTCGATAACGCCGGCATCGTGCAGGAAGTTCTGGCCAAAGCGTTTGCGCGCCTTGTGTTGGTATTGCTCGGTCATAAGCGGGTCTCGGCCATCTGGTAGGCGGTTTCCAGGGCGACTTGCAGGCTGCCGGTGTCGATCTTGCCGCTACCGGCCAAGTCCAGGGCAGTGCCGTGGTCGACCGAGGTGCGGATGATCGGCAAGCCGAGGGTCACGTTGACTGCTGCGCCGAAGCCTTTGTACTTCAGCACCGGCAGGCCCTGGTCGTGGTACATCGCCAGCACCGCATCGCAGTGCTCCAGATATTTGGGGGTAAACAGAGTGTCGGCGGGCAGGGGGCCGCGAAGGTCCATGCCCTCGCCGCGCAAGCGCTCTAATGTGGGTTCGATGATATCGATTTCTTCATGGCCCAGGTGTCCGCCTTCGCCGGCATGGGGATTGAGCCCGCAGACCAGGATACGTGGCTGGGCGATGCCGAATTTGTTTTGCAGGTCGGCGTGCAGGATTCGCGTGACGCGTTCCAGGCGCTCCGGTGTGATTGCATCGGCAATCTCGCGAAGGGGCAGGTGAGTGGTCACCAGGGCCACGCGCAAGCCACGTGTGGCCAGCATCATCACCACTTGTGCGGTGTGGGTCAGGTCGGCGAGGAATTCCGTGTGCCCGGAAAAGGCGATGCCGGATTCGTTGATCACGCCTTTGTGCACCGGAGCGGTGATCATGCCGGCAAAATCCCCGCTCAGGCAGCCCTGGCCGGCCCGGGTCAGGGTTTCCAGAACGAAGGCAGCGTTGGCCTTGTCCAGTTGCCCGGTGACGACCTTGGCATTGAGCGGTGTATCCCAGACATACAGGCTGTTGGCGGGCGCGGGTGCATCCGGCCAGTTGTCCGGTTTTACCGGCAGCAAGTCGACAGCCACGCCCAGTTGCGCGGCCCGCTCAGTGAGCAGGTCGCGGCTGGTAATGGCAATCAGGGGGTAGGGCTGGGCTTGCGAGGCGAGCAGCAGGCACAGGTCGGGACCTATGCCGGCTGGTTCACCGGGTGTCAGCGCGAAACGTTGGGGTTTCACTGGGCTGCCTGGTCGGCGCCAGGGAGTTTGATTTCCACGTACGCTTCGTCACGGATCTGACGCAGCCAGGTTTGCAGCTCTTCGTCGTATTTGCGGTTACGCAAAACGGTCATTGCTTGCTGCTCGCGAGCCTGTGTGGTGCTGTCGGTGGCGCGGCGCCCAAGGACTTCCAGGACGTGCCAGCCGTATTGAGTCTGGAACGGCCTGGACAGTTGACCTTGCGGGGTCTTGGCCATCACCGCACGGAACTCGGGTACCAGCGCGTTCGGGTCGACCCAGTTCAGGTCGCCACCGTTGAGGGCGGAACCCGGGTCTTCCGAGTAGCTTTTCGCCAGCTCGCCGAAATCTTCGCCAGCCTCGATACGGCTGTAGAGCGACTCGGCCAGGGCCTTGGTCTTCGCTTCGTCGCGGATCGGGCTCGGTTTAACCAGGATGTGGCGCACATGCACTTCATCGCGCATCTGGGTCTCGCCGCCACGCTTGCCGAGAATCTTCAGGATGATGAAGCCGCCTGGCGTGCGCATTGGCTGGGTGACATCACCTACCGGCATGGTGCTCAGCAGGCGATCGAACGGCGGAGGCAATTGAGCGGCTTTACGCCAGCCCATGTCGCCACCTTCCAGTGCGGTTTCGCTGGCAGATTTGGCGATGGCCAACTGACCGAAGTCAGCGCCCTGCTTGAGCTGCTGGTAAATCGCATCGGCCTGTTTGGCTGCATTCTGAATCGCATCGGAGTTGGCGCTTTCCGGCGTAGGAATCAGGATATTGGCCAGGTGGAACTCTTCGGACAGCTGCATTTTGCCCAGGTCGGACGCCAGGAAGTTCTTCACTTCCTGCTCGGAGACCTGAATGCGCTCGGCAACCCGACGCTGGCGCACGCGGCTGATGACCATTTCGCGGCGGATCTGCTCACGTGCGTCGTCGTAGGACAGACCGTCGCGAGTCAGGGCGGCGCGGAACTGCTCGACCGACATGTTGTTGCGCTGGGCGATGGTGCCGACTGCCTGGTTCAACTCTTCATCGGTAATGCGGATGCCGGAACGATCGCCGATCTGCAATTGCAGGTTTTCGACGATCAGGCGCTCAAGTACCTGCTGCTCCAGCACGCTGGCCGGCGGCACGGCAGAACCACGCTTGGCAATGGTTTGCTGAACGTCATGAACGCGCTGGTCCAGTTGGCTCTGCATGACCACGTCGTTGTCGACGATGGCCACCACCTTGTCGATGGACTGTACGGCGGCGCTGGCCGCCGTACTCAGGAGCAGCGCGCCCAGCATCAGCGGGCGCAGACAATCAGAAAGCTTGGTCTTCACGTTCACGATAACCTTGAATGCCTTTGTCGAGGAAACTCTCTGCCTTGGCGCCGGTAAGGCCGCCGAGTCCCTTCAGAACAATTTGGAGGAAGACGCCATGGTCGCCTTTTTCGTTTTGCGGTGCTTGCTGGCTGAACTCGTCATAATCAACGAAGTAACGGTTGATCAGGCGCAGTTTCCAGCAGCAGTTGTCGTACTCGAAACCACCGAATGCATCCAGGGTACGGTTACGGTTGTAGTCATACTGCCAGCGGCTGATAGCGCTCCATTGCGGCACGATCGGCCAGATCACCGAGAAGTCGTGTTGTTCGATCTTGTAGTAATCCTTCACGTAGCCAGGCTGGCCAGGGGTGCCGTAGTCGCCACCGCCCACAGTCCATTTACCGGTGTTCTGGTCGTAACGGACCTGGTCATTGCGATAGCGGTAGCCGAAGTTGACGATCTTGTTCGGATTGTCTTCAGGCTGGTAGTGGAACATCGCGCTGCCCGAGCGAGGGCTGCGGCTGTCCGGGTCCCAGTTGTAGTCGGCTGTGGTGCGCCAGTCGCGGTTCCAGCGATATTCGTATTCCAGTGCGTACGGCGAAACGCTGGAATGGGCATCGGCGCGGGTTTTTGCATCGATCCCCGGCAACTGAACTTCGCGGTCCTTGAAGTATAAGGCCTGGCCAACACTGATGCGTTGACGCTCGAAACCGTTGTCTTCGATCCAGCGGCTGGTCACGCCCAGGGACAGTTTGTTCTCGTCGCCGACACGGTCGGAGCCGGAGAAACGGTTGTCACGGAACAGCGACGCATAATTGAAGGTGTATTCGGTGGTATCGAATACCGGGATGTCTTCCTGGTCGACCTCAGGTACGTACAGGTAGAACAGGCGCGGTTCGAGGGTCTGGCGATAGTTCTTGCCGAAATACTGGGTATTGCGATCGAAGTACAGGCCGCTGTCGATGCTGGCGATCGGCACGCCGCGATTCTGGTTGCTGTCAAACGTTCCCAGGAGCTTGTCCTGTTCTGCGGTCTGACTGGCAATCTGACCTTTGCCAGTGCTGTCCAGATCCAGTTGGTACTGGGTGTACTGGTACTTGAGCTTCGGTGTCAGGAAACCGTACGTCGTGTTCATCGGCAGGCTCATGGCAGGCGCGAGATTCAGGCGGTCGCCATTGGCGCGAGCCAGACCTTGAACGTTGGTATCGAGACGGGGAGAGCCAACACCGTCTTCATCGAAGTATGTTCCGTTCTGCAGATCCCGGTCAAACCGCACGAGTTCAGTGTTGTACGTGAAGTCCAGGCCTTCTGGATGATAAGGCAGCATGCCGTCGAGCGTGAGCTGCGGCAGGCGGTCGTACGGCGTAATGTTCGACACGCTCGCCAGTTCGTATGCCTGGGCGTTCAAGCGAGCGGAATAGCTGTCGCCACGATAGGTCACGGAACCCTGTTGGTTCACGTAGTCACTGCTTTTCACGCCAATCTGGTCGGTCTGCAGATCCTGGAAGTAATACGGATCGCTGATCTTGGTGTAGTCGACTTGCGTCAGCACTCGCGAGTCGAGACCGCCCTTGTGCTGCCAGTTGTACATGTAGCGGGTTTTTTCGGCGTCTGACTGCTTGTCGCGCTCGTCGCTTTCGTCGTTGAGGTACGCCGCACCGAACTGGCCTTCGCTGGACTTGGTCAGGTAGCGGAATTCGCCTTCCATCAACAAGCCGTGCTTTTCCATGTAGCGCGGGTACAACGTGGCATCGTAGTTCGGCGCCAGGTTGAAGTAGTACGGGGTGACCAGCATGAAGCCGGTATCGCTGCCGGTGCCAATGGTCGGCGGCAGGAAACCGGACTGGCGACGGTCGTCGATCGGGAAATAGATGTACGGCGTGTACAGAACCGGAATGTCCTTGACCCGCAGCGTCACGTTGGTCGCCGTACCGAAGCCGGTGGCCGGGTTCAGGGTGATGTTGTTGCCCTTGAGCTGCCAGGCGTTGCTGTTCGGTTCGCACGTGGTGTACGTACCATCCTTGAGGCGGATGATCGCGTTCTCGGCACGTTTGGCGTACAGCGCATTACCGCGGATGCGGGATTTGTGCATCACGTATTCGGCGTTGTCGACCTTGGCTTCACCGGTGTCGAGCTGCACGTCGGCGTGGTCGCCGACGATCAGCGCGCCGTTGTCGCGAATGCGCACGTTGCCGTTCAGGTCGCCACGGCTCTCGGCCTGGTACAGGTTGGCTTCGTCGGCTTCGACCTGCATGCTGCCCTGGCGCATGACAACGTCGCCGGCCAGGGTCGCGACCTGCTCATCCTGCTTATAGCGGGAGGCTTTTGCGCCGATAAAGGTTGGAGCGTCACTTTTATTCGTCTTGTCATCCATGCCAGGACGAATCGGTTCGATATAGGAACCAGAGCAATAAGGGCCGGTTTCGGCCAATTGTGCGGCGGTGAGCTGCTCGCGGGGAACCCAGTCGAGGTGACTGTAGTCTGCGCTACGCGACTTCAGGCCACGGCCTTTGGATTCGGTGACCAGCACCGGCTTGGCGCCAGCGTCTTCGCTGGAACCGCTCTCGGCCGGGGCTTCGCCGGTGGCGGAAACTGCGCTGCCGTCATGAACGGGACGCGGTGGCAAAGCCGCCGCCGGCGCCTTTGGCGCACAGTCCCAGGAACCCGAAGCAGAGACTGAACAGTCAAACTGTTCCGCGGCGACCACATAGGAAGTGGCAAGGGGTTGCAGCGCCAGCAAACTGCCGGTAACCAACAACGGAAATTTTTTACGAAACGCGGGGGATTTCAATGCCATCTTATTAGTCCGGGCTTCCTGCGTGCCATCTGCCCGCGGTGTGGGCCGCACGCCTCTCGATGGTCTGAAAAAGATGCTGGATAATAAAGCATGACCCGCTTGACGGCTAGCGCCGTCGGAGACCCTTGCAATGCCTGATCAAGATGTACGCTTGCAACACCTGAAAGTTTGGCTCGATGAACAATTGGCGACCTTTTTTGCCGAGCAACGTTGGGGCGCCGTCCCCCCGTCCACGTTGACTGCGGCCAGCAGCGACGCAAGTTTCCGGCGGTATTTTCGCTGGGAAGGAGGTGACAAAAGTTTCATCGTGATGGACGCGCCGCCACCTCAGGAAAACTGTAAACCCTTCGTGGATATCGCCTTTTTGCTGGCGAAATCCGGAATAAATGTGCCGAAAATTTATGCCGAAGATCTCGAGCGCGGTTTTCTTTTGCTCAATGACTTGGGCAACAAGACCTATCTGGACGTCATCGACAGCGAAAACGCCGACAATTTGTTCAACGATGCCCTGCAAGCATTGCTGGCCTTCCAGCAGTTGCCGATGATTGCACCATTGCCGAGCTATGACGTGGCCTTGCTGCGTCGTGAGCTGGAACTGTTCCCCGAGTGGTACGTGAAGCGTGAATTGGGCATCGAATTCGACGCGGCGCAGCAAGTGCTCTGGCAGCAGGTCAGCGAACTGTTGATCGACAGCGCCCTGGCACAGCCAAAAGTCCTGGTGCATCGCGACTACATGCCGCGCAATCTGATGCTCAGCGAGCCCAATCCCGGTGTGCTGGATTTCCAGGATGCGGTGTATGGCCCGGTGACCTACGACGTGACCTGCCTGTTCAAGGATGCATTTCTCAGCTGGCCGCAAGAACGGGTTCACGGCTGGCTCGAAAGCTACTGGCAGCAAGCGGGCGCCCTCGGTATTCCGGTTCAGCCCGAGTTCGAGGATTTTCTGCGTGCCAGCGACTTGATGGGGGTGCAACGTCACCTGAAAGTCATCGGTATTTTTGCGCGCATCTGCCATCGCGACGGCAAACCGCGATATCTGGGCGATGTGCCACGTTTCTTTGCGTACATAGAAGCGGTGATCGCTCGCCGCCCTGAACTGGCCGAGCTGGATGTGTTGCTGGCCA
The DNA here is from genome assembly GCF_949767415.1 of Pseudomonas sp. IT-196MI5. Lineage (NCBI taxonomy): Bacteria > Pseudomonadati > Pseudomonadota > Gammaproteobacteria > Pseudomonadales > Pseudomonadaceae > Pseudomonas > Pseudomonas sp. IT-196MI5. Next base: position 32,921 of record NZ_CATKPZ010000020.1, on the reverse strand, counting down.
GCCTGCGCGCCGGAGTGAAAGCATGAAGGCAATGATTCTGGCAGCGGGCAAAGGCGAGCGCATGCGCCCGCTGACCCTGACCACGCCAAAACCGCTGGTTCGTGCAGGCGGCGTGCCGCTGATCGAATATCACCTGCGAGCACTGGCCGCGGCCGGGTTCACCGACATCGTGATCAATCACGCCTGGCTTGGTCGGCAGATCGAAGACTACCTGGGCGATGGATCGCGCTATGGCGTGAGCATTCAGTACTCCGCGGAAGGTGAGCCCCTGGAAACCGGCGGCGGGATTTTCCGCGCATTGCCGTTGCTGGGGGATGAAGCGTTTGTGGTGGTCAATGGCGACATCTGGACCGATTACGACTTCAGTGTGCTGCATCAGCCCATCAACGGCCTGGCGCACCTGGTACTGGCCAGCAACCCGCCCCATCATCCGGCCGGGGACTTCAGCCTGGTCGGAACCCAGGTGCGCGACGGTCAGCCGGAATCAGCCACCCTGACTTACAGCGGCATCGCCGTGTTGCATCCGCAGTTGTTCGACGGTTGCACCGCGGGGGCCTTCAAGCTCGCGCCGTTGTTGCGCAAGGCCATGGCTGAGGGGCAGGTGACCGGCGAGCAATTGAGAGGGCACTGGGTCGATGTCGGCACTCATGAGCGTCTGGCCGAAGTTGAAACATTAATCGAAGCGAGCCGCTGACATGTTGTGGCCAGGGACTCTGATTGGAGCCGGAGCAGGCTTTGCCATAGCCAGTATTCCGGGGGCCTTGCTCGGCGCGTTGTTGGGGCAGGCGCTGGACCGGCGCTTGCACCTGCAGAGCTGGGGACATTTGCGGGAAAAGCTGGGCGGTCGCCCGGTGCTGCGTAACGATGAATTGCTGTTTGTCCTGTTGGGGCGCCTGGCCAAGTGCGATGGCCAGGTGGTGGCTGGGCACATCGATCAGGCCCGAGCGGAAATGCGCGCGCTGGACATGTCCGAGCCGGCCCGGCGTCGTGCGATTGCCGCGTTCAATCGCGGCAAATCGGGCCGCGATCGGCTACGCGGTTATCTGCGTCGCCTGAGTGCCCAGCCCTATGCGGCGGAAGGCGTGTTGCGCGCCTGCTGGCGAATGGTGTGGGCCGATGGTCGTGCCGGCCGCCGTGAACGTGAGTTGATCGGCCAATGGGGCCAGTGGCTGGGCTGGACGCCACGCCAGGTGCAAGCGCTGGCCCACGACTATGAGCCGCAGAAGCGACCCCTGACCAACAGCGTGCCAAGTTATGAGGACGCCTTGAGGCTTTTGGGGGTGTCGTCCACCACTGAGCCGGCGCAGATCAAGCGTGCCTATCGACGCCTGCTCAGCCGCCATCATCCGGACAAGATTGCCGGCAGTGGCGCAACGGCGATGCAGGTTCGTGAGGCTACCGAGAGAACGCGTGAGCTGCATAACGCCTACACGCTGATTCGGGAGCGGCGGGATTTTCGTTAGTCCGGAAGGTTTGCCTCGCCAGTGATACCGCTATCGCGAGCAAGCTCGCTCCCACAGGTTTTGTGTCGATAACAAAAATTGTGTTCGACGTTAATCCTGTGGGAGCGAGCTTGCTCGCGATGAAGGCGACACAGTCTTTCAGTCTGTCGCAGGCTGCGGATTCAACCAACCCCGCACTCGCCGGAACAGTTGCTCCTGTTCGGCCCTGGTATCCGGCAACGCCTTGAGCGCGACCTGGCTGAATGCCGATGACTTCAAACGCTTGCTGGCCTGCAGGCGTTCCAGTGCTGCGTTGCGATCTGGCGCTTTGTCGTTGTAGTAAATATCTGCGATCGGCAGTTTCAGGGTCGGGGTCAGCTCCGCCAACCCGGGCGTTGCCACTACCGGTGTCCGGGCAGCAACCATCACCAGCTTTTCGACCTGCGATGGCTGCTTCTCGCTCAGGTAGCGCGCGGCCCAATAGGCGCCGGAACCATGCCCCAACACCACGATACTGCGGACGCTTTGCTGTTCGGCGAAGGCGAGTGCGGCGTCGATCCGGGCGAAGATGCGCTCGGCATCGGCCTTGGACTGCTCCTCAGTGGTTTCGGCGATGACCTTGTCGGCCACATCGGCCTCGCCACCGGCCACCTGTTCAATGGGGGCCGCGGTGGTCGAGTCTTTGCTGCCGGTTTCGGGGGGCTTGGGAGCCGGCGCTGCTTCCACGATTCGTGGCGCAATGGCATCGCTTTGCAGGTCCGGCAAGGTGATACTCAGGCTGCTCCACTCGGCGTCCGGTAGTTTGCGCCGCAAAGGGCCAACCGCTTGCGGCCAGTCAACGGTTTCGCCGGCACCGGGGATAATAATCACCACGCCTTTGGGGTCGGGGGTATTGGCCGGTTTCCACAAGGCCAGAAACGTGTCGGTGCCCGCTTGCAGTTGTTGCTGTTCCTGAGCCGGGATTTTTCGCTCAAGTGCAGTCGTTTCTTCCTGACTACGCTCAGGCATCGGCTGACGTTCGAGTGGTTTTTCTTCGGCGGTTTTTTCTGCTGCTGCAGGCGCCGGGTCGGCCGCCTCGACGGAAAAAGCGCATGGCAGGATCAGCGACAGGCACAATGCTGGCAGTGCCAGGCGGTAGACAGGGGGCATTGGATATTCCAGGCCAGAAGTTGTTCCGGCAGCCTAATGGGTTGGTCAGTATTTGTCAGTGTGTGAGAGTTCAATGATGCGTTTACGCTGCCTGTGGGTTATCGGCTGTTTGTGGTTTCCCTTGATGGGTTGGGCGGCGGCCATGCCCTCGGAGCACGTTGCCCAACTGACCCCGAAACAACAGCACTGGCTGGCGCAGCAGGTCGAGTTGCGGGTCGGCGTGGTGTTGCAGGCGCCCTATGCGCAATATGATCGCCGCTTGCAGCGCCTGTCCGGGGTGAATGTCGACTTGATGAAGTGGCTGGCAAAGACCCTCAACGTCGAACTGAGCTGGCGCAACTTTCCCGACCTTGAACAACTGGAGGCGGCTGCACGCGAGGGCGAAATCGACATCGCCCCAGGGCTGACCCAAACCCCTGGCGGATTGCGCCTCTGGCAGTTTTCCGACCCTTACATGCGAGTGCCGCAACTGGTGGTCAGCGACCAGAAAAGCGCCGGCGCTGTCGAACTGGAAAAGCTCGACAGCCAGACCCGCGTCGCCGTGCGCATGCCCAGCGCCATCGCCGACTACCTGCGTAGCAACTATCCGCACCTGAATCTGCAAGGCGTCCCGATGGAGCGTCAGGCATTGCAATTACTGACTGGCCAGCAGGCGGGTTATGCGGTGGTTGATGAGGCGCAATTGGGCCGACTGTCCGTCGAGCCGGAGTTCGCCGGGTTGGTGGTGGTCGGGGATGTCGGCCTGCCGCAGCTGCTGCGAGTGGCCACGCGCCGCGACAAGCCGGAACTGGCGGGCATCGTCGAAAGTGCATTGCGGGCGATCCCGGCCAAGGATCTGGAGCAATTGCACAATCAATGGCTGCAACCCAAATATCCGCGGCTCACCGAGTCTCCGGGGTTCTGGCAAAACCTCTGCCTGTTGCTGGCTGTGCTGGCGTTGAGTTGCATGGCTATCGTGTTCTGGCAGCGTCGCCAGCAGCACAGCCTGGAACAACGCTTGATGGCCGCGCAGGAAGACATTGCCTTGCGCGCCGCCAGCGAAGAGGCGTTGCGGCTCACCCAGTTTTCCATCGATCAAAGCACTGTCGGTATCCTCTGGGTCAACTGGGACAGCCACGTGCGCTACGCCAACCGCGCGGCGGAAAGCATGCTTGGCTATCCGGCTGGCGGGATCATTGATCGGCCCTTGATCGATTTCGAACCCGGCCTGCACATGGACCGCTGGCTGAACCTGTGGAAGCGCGCCAGGGCCAGTGAAGACGGCCCGCAAAGCTTCGAAACCAACTGCGTGCGCGCCGACGGGAGCATTCTGCCGACCGATGTCTCGTTGAGTTTTCTGCGCTTTCGCGATGGCGAATACCTGGTGGTTTACCTCAACGACGTTACCGAGCGGCGCCGCGCCCTGGCCGCTTTGCAGGAAAGTGAGGCGCGGCTGCAAGGCATCGCCGCCAATGTTCCGGGGCTGGTATTCCGCCTGGAGCGGGCGCCGGTGACCGGTCAGATCGACTTTGCCTACATCAGCGAAGGCAGCGAAAGCCTGGTGGGTTACTCGCCGGCCACGCTGGCGCATCGCGACAAAGGCCTGCGCAGCCTCGTGCATCCGGATGACAGGGCCAGCTATCACCAGACCCAGGATCATGCGCTGGATACCGACAGCGACTGGTCGTGGCAAGGCCGAATTCTTACGCGCCAGGGCGAACAGCGCTGGGCGGAAATCAAGGCCATCACCCGCCGGCTGGAAGACGGCACGTATGTCTGGGACGGCATCGTCTGGGACATCAGCGAGAGCAAGCGCATCGAACTTGAACTGGCCAGCTCCCGGGAACAACTGCGTGAGTTGTCTGCGCACCTGGAAAGCGTGCGCGAAGAAGAAAAGGCGCGTATCGCCCGGGAAGTTCACGATGAGCTGGGTCAGATGCTGACCGTGCTCAAGCTGGAAACCTCCATGTGCGAACTGGCTTACGCGCAGCTTGATCCGGGTCTGAACGAGCGCTTGAACAGCATGAAGCGCTTGATCGCTCAGTTGTTTCAGTTGGTCCGCGATGTGGCCACGGCATTGCGACCGCCGATCCTCGACGCTGGCATCGCCTCGGCCATTGAGTGGCAGGCCCGCCGATTCGAGGCGCGCACGCAGATCCCGTGTCTGGTGCAGGTGCCAGACAATTTGCCAGTGCTCAGCGACGCCAAGGCTATCGGCCTGTTCCGGATCCTTCAGGAAGCGCTGACCAATGTCATGCGCCACGCCCAGGCGCATACTGTTGAACTGACGCTGGCGCTGGAAGGTGACGAGTTGTGTCTGACGGTCAGCGATGATGGCGTGGGATTTGTCGCCGCGCCAGGCAGGCCAACATCCTTTGGGATCGTCGGCATGCGCGAGCGGGTGTTGATTCTGGGCGGCGAGTTGTCGCTGGAGAGTGAACCGGGTGAGGGTACGACATTAGAAGTGCGCGTGCCTCTGGACGATGCCTGAAGAATTTGTGGTGTCTGTGCTGACGCTTTCGCGAGCAGGCTCGCTCCCACATTGGGTCTGAGGTGTTCATAAAGCCCCTGTGGGAGCGAGCCTGCTCGCGATAGATCTTGAATCTGGAGAAGAACGTGATCCGTGTACTGGTAGCCGAAGACCACACCATCGTCCGTGAAGGCATCAAGCAGCTGATTGGCCTGGCCAAGGATTTGCTGGTGGTGGGGGAGGCGAGCAATGGCGAGCAGTTGCTCGACACCTTGCGTCATGTGCCCTGCGAAGTGGTGTTGCTGGACATCTCCATGCCAGGCGTCAACGGTCTGGAAGCGATTCCGCGGATTCGCGCCCTGAATAATCCGCCAGCGATCCTGGTGTTGTCGATGCACGACGAAGCGCAGATGGCCGCCCGGGCGCTGAAGGTCGGGGCCGCCGGTTATGCAACCAAGGACAGCGACCCGGCACTGTTACTGACGGCGATTCGCAAAGTGGCGTCAGGCGGGCGTTATATCGACCCGGAACTGGCCGACCGCATGGTCTTCGAGGTCGGCCTGACCGACTCGCGTCCGTTGCACTCGTTGCTCTCCGAGCGCGAATTTTCCGTGTTCGAACGCCTGGCCCAGGGTGCCAACGTCAACGACATCGCCCAGCAACTGGCGCTGAGCAGCAAGACCATCAGCACCCACAAGGCGCGGCTGATGCAAAAGCTCAACATCACCTCGCTGGCGGAACTGGTGAAGTACGCGATGGAACACAAGCTCCTCTAAAGCACACAGCTGTACCTGTGGGAGCGAGCTTGCTCGCGATAGCGGCGGGTCAGTCAGCATTGATATTGAATGTAGCGCTGCCATCGCGAGCAAGCTCGCTCCCACAGGGCTCTCCATCGATTATCGGCATATCCAAAAGCGACATGTTTTTGCAGTGACTTTGCCAGTTCTTGCGGCTTGCAGCTGGAAGCGTGCTGCTGCCCTATCCATTCCCGCCATCCTTGTAGGGCAATCCCTACCCCGAACCTTCCATCCGGCTGAGCCCAATCTCTCTTGCCCCCCGATTTGCGCGGCCCCCAGCGTCCACTAGGCTTAGTCCCACAGCAGTCATCAATAACAAAGGTGTGGGTATGAGCCAGGTCGATTCAAGTGCAGGGGCCAATGATGTTCTGGTCAGCTTTCGTGGAGTGCAGAAGAGCTACGACGGCGAGAACCTGATCGTCAAAGACCTCAACCTGGACATTCGCAAAGGCGAATTCCTCACCTTGCTCGGGCCGTCCGGCTCCGGCAAGACCACCAGCCTGATGATGCTCGCCGGCTTCGAAACGCCGACCGCGGGCGAAATCCTGTTGGCCGGGCGCGCCATCAACAACGTGCCGCCGCACAAGCGCGACATCGGCATGGTGTTCCAGAACTACGCGTTGTTCCCGCACATGACGGTGGCCGAGAACCTGGCGTTCCCGCTGACCGTGCGCGGCATGAACAAGAGTGACGTCAGCGCCCGGGTCAAGCGGGTCCTGAGCATGGTCCAGCTCGACGCCTTCGCCCAGCGCTACCCGGCGCAGCTTTCCGGCGGTCAGCAACAGCGTGTGGCATTGGCCCGGGCGCTGGTGTTCGAGCCGCAACTGGTGCTGATGGACGAGCCCCTCGGCGCACTCGACAAGCAGCTGCGTGAACACATGCAGATGGAGATCAAGCACCTGCACCAGCGCCTGGGCGTCACCGTGGTCTACGTGACCCACGATCAGGGCGAAGCCCTGACCATGTCCGACCGTGTGGCGGTGTTCCACCAGGGCGAAATCCAGCAGATCGCGCCGCCGCGCACCCTCTACGAAGAGCCGAAGAATACCTTCGTCGCCAACTTCATCGGCGAGAACAACCGCCTCAATGGTCGCCTGCACAGTCAAACCGGCGACCGTTGCATTGTCGAACTCGGACGCGGCGAAAAGGTGGAGGCCCTGGCGGTCAACGTCGGCCAGACCGGCGAGCCTGTGACCCTGTCCATTCGTCCGGAGCGCGTGAGTCTCAATGGCTCCAGCGACCAATGCGTCAATCGCTTCTCCGGGCGAGTCGAGGAATTCATCTATCTGGGCGACCACGTCCGGGTTCGCATGGAAGTCTGCGGCAAGACCGACTTCTTCGTGAAACAACCGATTGCCGAGCTTGATCCCTCGCTCGCCGTCGGCGACGTGGTACCGCTTGGCTGGCAGGTCGAGCACGTTCGCGCGCTCGACCCTCTTTTAGAGGCGCATTGATCGCCCCGGCAACACCAACACCAACCCTGCACGTGGAGAGAACAATAAATGTTGAGATCCCTGAAATTCACCGCTTTGGCACTGGGCATGATGGGCGCGGCACACGCAATGGCGGCCGGCCCGGACCTGACCGTGGTGTCCTTTGGCGGGGCGAACAAGGCGGCTCAGGTCAAAGCCTTCTACGCACCGTGGGAAGCGGCAGGAAACGGCAAGATCGTGGCCGGCGAGTACAACGGCGAAATGGCCAAGGTCAAGGCCATGGTCGACACCAAAAGCGTGTCCTGGGATCTGGTAGAGGTTGAGTCGCCGGAGCTGTCCCGTGGTTGCGACGAAGACATGTTCGAGCAGCTCGATCCGAAGTTGTTCGGCAAGACCGAAGACTACGTCAAGGGCGCCATCCAGCCGTGCGGCGTGGGTTTCTTCGTGTGGTCGACCGTGCTGGCCTACAACGCCGATAAACTGAAAACCGCACCGACCAGTTGGGTGGATTTCTGGGACACCAAGCAGTTCCCGGGCAAGCGTGGCTTGCGTAAAGGCGCCAAGTACACACTGGAATTCGCACTGATGGCCGACGGCGTTGCGCCGAAAGACGTCTACAAAGTGCTGGCCGGTAAAGACGGTCAGGACCGCGCATTCAAGAAGCTCGATGAACTCAAGCCGAACATCCAGTGGTGGGAAGCCGGCGCACAACCGCCGCAATATCTCGCTTCCGGAGACGTGGTCATGAGCTCGGCCTACAACGGTCGTATCGCTGCCGTGCAGAAAGAAAGCAACCTGAAAGTCGTGTGGAACGGCGGTATCTACGACTTCGACGCATGGGCCATTCCGAAAGGTCTGGACAAGGCACGGGCCGAAGCGGCGAAGAAGTTCATCGCTTACTCGGTGATGCCACAGCAGCAGAAGACCTACTCGGAAAACATCGCCTACGGCCCGGCCAACACCCAAGCCGTACCGTTGCTGTCCAAGGATGTCCTGAAAGACATGCCGACCACCCCGGAAAATATCGCCAACCAGGTGCAGATCGACGTCAGCTTCTGGGCTGACAACGGCGAGCAACTGGAGCAGCGCTTCAATTCCTGGGCTGCCAAGTAAGACCGCACCGCGGGCTTACGCTGTAGGAGCGAGCTTGCTCGCGAAAGCGGTGGGTCAGTCAACATGGATATTGAATGTGATGGCCTCATCGCGAGCAAGCTCGCTCCCACAGGTTGCGGTGTTTCAACACAACAGAGGCAGTTCGCCGCCTCTGTAACGATCAAAGATTCCCGGAGTACGTCATGGCTATCGCCGTTCCCCTGAACGAGGGCACCAGCCCCACCTTGAAGCAGCGGCTCAAGCACGCCGAGCGGGTCAACCGCTGGAAGGCCCAGGCGTTGATCGCGCCGCTGGTGCTGTTTCTGTTGCTGGTGTTCCTGGTGCCGATCGTGGCGCTGCTCTACAAAAGCGTTGGCAACCCGGAAGTGGTCGGCGGCATGCCGCGCACCGTGACCGCCATCGCCAGTTGGGACGGCCGCGGCCTGCCCGCTGAACCGGTTTACAAAGCGGCGGCCGAAGACCTCGCCGACGCTCGCAAGAACCAGACCCTGGGCGATCTGTCCAAGCGCTTGAACATGGAGCTGGCCGGCTACCGCAGTCTGCTGACCAAAACTGCCCGTGCCTTGCCGCTCGCCACTGAGCCTGCTTCTTATAAAGAAGCGCTGGAAGGTCTCGATGAGCGCTGGGGCGACCCGGCCTACTGGCAAGCGGTGCGCCGCAACACCAGCAGCATCACCCCGTATTACCTGCTGGCGGCCGTCGATCATCGCATCGACGACCTCGGCGAAATCGCCCCGGCCACCCCGGACCAGGCGATCTACCTCGACATCTTCGCCCGCACCTTCTGGATGGGCCTGATCATCACCGTGATCTGCCTGGTGCTGGCGTATCCCCTGGCTTACCTGTTGGCGAACCTACCGTCGCGGCAGAGCAACCTGCTGATGATTCTGGTGTTGTTGCCGTTCTGGACGTCGATTCTGGTACGGGTCGCGGCGTGGATCGTGTTGCTGCAATCAGGTGGCTTGATCAACAGCGGCCTGATGGCTATGGGCATCATCGATAAGCCAATCGAGCTGGTGTTCAACCGTGTCGGTGTCTACATCTCGATGGTGCACATCCTGCTGCCGTTCATGATTCTGCCGATCTACAGCGTGATGAAAGGCATCTCGCCGACCTACATGCGTGCCGCGATTTCCCTCGGCTGCCATCCGTTCGCCAGTTTCTGGCGGGTGTACTTCCCGCAGACCTATGCCGGTGTCGGCGCCGGTTGCCTGTTGGTGTTCATCCTCGCCATCGGCTACTACATCACCCCGGCATTGCTGGGCAGCCCGAACGATCAAATGGTCAGCTACTTCGTCGCCTTCTACACCAACACCAGCATCAACTGGGGCATGGCGACCGCACTCGGTGGATTGTTGCTGCTGGCGACTGTGGTGCTTTATCTGATTTACAGCTGGCTGGTGGGCGCCAGCCGCCTGCGCCTGAGCTAAGGGGAGAACGAAATGCTGAGTCCTTATATGTCGCCCATCGAACGGGTGTGGTTCTACAGCTTGCGGATTCTCTGCGGCTTGATTCTGTTGTTCCTGATCCTGCCGGTACTGGTGATCATTCCACTGTCGTTCAACTCGGGGAGTTTTCTGGTCTATCCGTTGCAAGGCTTTTCGCTGCACTGGTACCAGGACTTCTTTGCCTCGGCGGAATGGATGCGTTCGTTGAAGAACAGCATCATCGTGGCCCCAGCGGCGACGGTACTGGCGATGATCTTCGGCACGCTGGCGGCGATCGGCCTGACCCGAGGCGATTTTCCGGGCAAGCCGCTGGTGATGGCGCTGGTGATTTCGCCGATGGTGGTGCCGGTGGTGATCATTGGTGTGGCCAGTTACCTGACCTTCGCTCCACTGGGATTTGGCAACAGCTATACCTCGTTGATCGTCGTGCATGCCGTGCTCGGTGTCCCGTTTGTGATCATTACCGTGTCGGCGACGTTGCAGGGGTTCAATCACAACCTGGTGCGGGCCGCTGCGAGCCTGGGCGCTTCACCGTTGACCACGTTCCGCCGGGTGACTTTGCCGCTGATCGCGCCGGGGGTGATCTCGGGGGCGTTGTTCGCCTTCGCGACTTCGTTCGATGAAGTGGTGGTGACGCTGTTCCTTGCAGGTCCCGAACAAGCGACCCTGCCACGGCAGATGTTCAGTGGCATCCGCGAAAACCTCAGCCCGACCATCGCTGCCGCCGCGACGCTGCTGATTGCCTTCTCGGTGATCCTGTTGCTGACCCTGGAATGGCTGCGCGGGCGAAGCGAGAAACTGCGTACTGCGCAGGTTTGAGCCTTCACACCAATCAACTGTAGGAGCGAGCTTGCTCGCGATGGTCGTCAACGATAACGCGGGCCTTCTGAATGCCCGCGTCGCACTCAGGTTCATCGCGAGCAAGCTCGCTCCTACAGTGTATTTTGGTGTTCCCGGAAAACTCGGTTACTCATGACCTGAATGGAAGACAACCCGCAATCCCCAGCTACTATTGTGCCCAGCTCCCCGATCTATAAGAGGCTGCGCACATGAGTCTTTTCTCTTTCAAAATCGCTCACAAACTGATCACCGGCGCAGATTCCATCGAGCAATTGTCTGCCGAGCTGGCGCGTCTGGACACCGACAACCCACTGATCGTCACTGATGCCGCTTTGGTGAAATCCGGCACAGTAGAACTGGCACTGGTGCAGATTGGCGAACGCAGATCGAGCGTTTGATGCGCAACAATCCGCGCAAGTTGAGTGCCGTCGATATCGAAAAGATCTATCGCGCGGCGTACCAGGGCTTCTGCCGTTGATGGATGATGGCAAGGTCCAATCATCGTGCTCACGGTGCGCGCGTCAAAGCATGAGGTATACAATGCGCGCCATCGTGATTCTGCTCAGAAAAGGTGCGTCATGCAGCCCTTCGTAATTGCTCCGTCGATTCTCTCCGCCGACTTCGCCCGCCTGGGTGAAGAAGTGGACAACGTCCTGGCCGCCGGCGCCGACTTCGTTCACTTCGATGTCATGGACAATCACTATGTGCCGAACCTGACCATCGGCCCGATGGTCTGCTCGGCGCTGCGCAAGTACGGCGTGACCGCGCCGATCGACGCGCACCTGATGGTCAGCCCGGTGGACCGCATCGTGGGCGACTTCATCGAAGCCGGGGCGACTTACATCACCTTCCACCCGGAAGCCACCCAGCACGTCGACCGCTCTCTGCAATTGATCCGCGAAGGCGGCTGCAAGTCGGGCCTGGTGTTCAACCCGGCGACCCCGCTGGACGTGCTCAAGTACGTGATGGACAAGGTCGACATGATCCTGCTGATGAGCGTCAACCCGGGCTTCGGCGGGCAGAAGTTCATCCCCGGCACCCTCGACAAACTGCGTGAAGCGCGGGCGTTGATCGATGCCTCCGGCCGTGACATTCGCCTGGAAATCGACGGCGGCGTAAACGTGAACAACATCCGCGAAATCGCGGCGGCCGGTGCCGACACCTTCGTTGCCGGCTCGGCCATCTTCAATGCGCCGAACTATCAGGAAGTCATCGACAAGATGCGTACCGAACTGGCGCTGGCTCGCCCATGAGTGGCTTTGAGCAGTTGTTCCCGGGGAAACTGCCGCGGTTGGTGATGTTCGATCTGGACGGTACGTTGATCGACTCGGTCCCGGATCTGGCAGTGGCTGTGGACAAGATGCTGCTCAAACTCGGTCGTAAGCCCGCCGGCCTGGACGCGGTACGTGAATGGGTCGGAAACGGCGCGCCAGTGCTGGTGCGTCGAGCGCTGGCTGGGGCTATCGATCATTCGACGGTCGATAACGCCGAGGCCGAACGGGCGCTGGAGTATTTCATGCAGGCTTATGGCGAGAGCCATGAGTTGACCGTGGTGTATCCCGGTGTGCGCGACACCCTCAAATGGTTGAAAAAGCAGGGCGTCGAGATGGCGCTGATCACTAACAAGCCGGAGCGCTTCGTCGCACCGCTGCTGGATCAGATGAAAATCGGCCGCTATTTCCGCTGGATCATCGGCGGCGACACCCTGCCACAGAAAAAGCCCGATCCGGCCGCGCTGTTTTTCGTGATGAAAATGGCCAACATTCCGGCTTCGCAGTCGTTGTTCGTCGGCGATTCGCGCAGCGATGTGCTGGCGGCGAAAGCGGCGGGGGTCAAATGCGTGGCCCTGAGTTACGGCTACAACCATGGCCGACCGATTGCCGAGGAATCCCCGGCGCTGGTGATCGACGATCTGCGCAAGCTAATTCCCGGTTGCCTCGCTACGGCCGCTGAGATAACGTTGCCCGACGCTTCTCAATCCCTTTCTGGAAACGCCATCGTGGTGGTCACTCGCAAACTCTGGATGAAAGTCATCAAGGCCCTGGCCCGCTGGCGTTGGCGCGCCTGACTTGATTCTGGCCGGTTATCCGGCGCGTTTGCATACCTGACTGTTCGACCCTCAAGCCACGAGGCACCTCATGATCCGCGAAGAATTCCTGCATTTGGCCGCTGCCGGCTACAACCGCATCCCGCTTGCCTGTGAAACCCTGGCCGACTTCGACACGCCGCTGTCGATCTACCTGAAACTGGCCGACGAGCCCAATTCCTACTTGCTGGAGTCCGTACAGGGCGGCGAGAAGTGGGGCCGTTACTCGATCATCGGCCTGCCGTGCCGCACCGTGCTGCGGGTTCACGATCATCACGTCAGCGTGACCGTCGATGGTGTCGAGACCGAAAGCCACGACGTGGAAGACCCGCTGGCCTTCGTCGAAACCTTCAAGGCCCGCTACAACGTGCCGACCATAGCCGGCCTGCCGCGTTTCAATGGCGGCCTGGTGGGTTACTTTGGTTATGACTGCGTGCGGTATGTGGAGAAGCGTCTGGGCAAGTGCCCGAACCCGGATCCGCTGGGCGTGCCGGACATTCTGCTGATGGTCTCCGACGCCGTGGTGGTGTTCGATAACCTGGCCGGCAAAATGCACGCAATCGTCCTGGCCGACCCGGCGCAGGAAGACGCCTTCGAACAAGGTCGTGCGCGCCTGGAAGAGCTGCTGGAAAAACTGCGTCAGCCGATCACCCCACGCCGTGGCCTGGACTTCAGCAAGCAACAATCGGCTGACCCGGTGTTCCGCTCCAGCTTCACCCAGGACGATTACGAAAAAGCCGTTGGCACGATCAAGGAATACATCCTGGCCGGTGACTGCATGCAGGTCGTGCCGTCCCAGCGCATGTCGATCGACTTCAAGGCGGCGCCGATCGATCTGTATCGCGCGCTACGCTGCTTCAACCCTACGCCTTACATGTACTTCTTCAATTTCGGCGACTTCCACGTCGTCGGCAGTTCGCCGGAAGTGCTGGTGCGGGTCGAAGACAACCTGATCACCGTGCGCCCGATTGCCGGCACCCGTCCGCGGGGCGCCAACGAAGAGGCTGACCTGGCGCTGGAAAAAGACCTGCTGTCGGACGACAAGGAAATCGCCGAACACTTGATGCTGATCGACCTCGGTCGCAACGACACCGGTCGCGTATCGGAAATCGGCTCGGTGAAGCTCACCGAGAAAATGGTCATCGAGCGTTACTCCAACGTGATGCACATCGTGTCCAACGTCACCGGGCAACTGAAAGCCGGACTGACGGCCATGGACGCGCTGCGGGCGATTCTGCCGGCGGGCACCTTGTCCGGCGCACCGAAGATTCGCGCGATGGAGATCATCGACGAACTGGAGCCGGTCAAGCGTGGCGTGTACGGCGGTGCGGTCGGTTACTTCGCCTGGAACGGCAATATGGACACTGCCATTGCGATCCGCACGGCGGTGATCAAGAACGGCGAACTGCATGTGCAGGCCGGTGGCGGCATCGTCGCCGACTCGGTACCGGCGCTGGAATGGGAAGAAACCCTGAACAAGCGCCGCGCGATGTTCCGCGCCGTTGCCCTGGCAGAGCAAACCCCGAATACCTGATCCACGCAAAACCTACAGGGGATTTGCAGATACCAAAAAAACGCGGCGCCTGAGAGGGCGCCGCGTTTTTTATTGGCTGCCCATCAGAAGTCCAGCGCAACACCTACATTGATGCCCTGTTGGGTGAAATCGTCGTCCTTGCGGATGTTGTAGCTGGCGCGCAATGCCAGGTCCCGGGTAAGGTTGTGGCTCACACCCAGGTTCACACGTTGCAAGTGACTTTGCGGGGTGTAGCCCTCCAGCGTGAACTGGTTGTTTGGCAGGCTGTTGAGGTTGATGCTCACGTCCTGGGTATCGTCGTTGTACTCACGTTCGACTGCCGCTTCGCCAAAAACCTGGGTTTGCGGGGTGATCTGGTATTTGCCCTGCAGGCCAGCGCCCAGACGCCGGGAAATACGCTCCTGATCGGCGAAGGTCAGCGCCGTGGAGTTGTTGCCGTCCTCCGAGTAACCGTCGACTTGCACCTTGGCGAAATCGGCGCTGACAAACGGCGACAGGTGCCAGGGGCTGCTGGCTTGTTGCGCAATGTCGTAACCCAGGCGAGCGCTGAAGGCCTCGACGTAGCCGCTGGTATCGCCTTTTTCGCTGCGCTCGTTGGCCCCCAACTGGAATTTACGCTTGAGGCTGTCGTAATCCAGATGCCCGGCCGTCAACGCCGCGTCGGCCCACACACGGTTTTGCTGGTACTGGGCGAATGCCGTGCCCAGGTAAGTGTTGAGTTTGTAGTCGGAATCATTGCTGCCGGCTTCGAGTTTCTGGTTATAGAAACCGGCCACCAGGCCGACGCGCCAGGCATCGTCGAGACGGTAGCTGCCGCCGATGTTCAGGTTGGCGCCGTTGCCGTCGGCGTTTGCCGAACTGTCATCACCGTCAAAGTCCTGATGTTGTCCGCCACCGGCAACAATGGCTCGCCATTGGCCGACGCCTTGCCAGTTTTCCCAATCGGCCAGCCACTGGTTGCGCAATTCATCCTGATGCGCGCGCACGGTGCCTTGGGCCATTTCCGGCAGTAATGTCAGCTCCCACGGCGCTGCCAGCAGGGAGTACGCGTAATCGGCAATCAGTCGTTGCCCGGCTTCGGTGGGATGCACGGAGTCGTTGTAGATCAGCTTGGTCGGGTCCGGTGTGGCGCTGTTGATGCCGTAACGGGCGTTTTCGGTGCAGCCGTTGCCGCTGAAACAGGTGGCGATGAGGTTCTGGTCGGTGGCCAGGCCAAACTGTGCCGGGTTGGCGAACGTCTCTTTGAGCAGTACCGGAACGTTGAGCGGGATGACTTCGGCATTGATGTTTTGCAGTCGACTTACCAGTTCAGTGTTGAACTGGGCGCTGAGTTGGGACGTGAACGCTTGCAGCGAGGTGCCGTTGAACGCCGGGGTAAAGCCGATATCCGGCAGCAACCAGACCATGACGTATTTGGCGCCGGCGGTTTGCAGCGTCTGCACGCTGTCAGCCAAGCGGTCGGCGGCGGCACTGGCCTGAGGCAGGCTGGTGACGCGTCCTTGCAGGAAGTCGTTACCGCCACCCGACAGGTAATACAGTGCGTTCGGGTCGGCACGGAAGTTATTGGATGGAAGATAGCCGGCCCGGGTGCGTTCGCCAGTGGCAGAGATGCTGGTAATCGAATCAAGAATCTGGTCGGTACGATAGCCGCCTACCGCCCAGTTGTTACCATCAGGCAGACCTTCGTTGGCGCGAACTGCTGAAGCAGAGGATGCCGTCTGGTCCGGCGAATACCCCAGTTTTCCACCCAGAATCTGCGTGGCGTTGAGCGAGCGGACTTCGCCGCTGCCATCCAGGTACACCGGCCCCGTCCGGTTGGTGAAGCGCTGCGTCGCCCCGGCAGGCCCGCCCGTGTCGGCAAAGGTCCCTGCATCGTTGAGGCTGTCCCCGAAGACAACGAAATTGGTATAAGGATTAGGTGCGGCGTTCGCCTGGGCGCATGCCATCGCGAGCAAGCATCCTGCCAGCGGTACAAACAACGACTGTTTGATCATGTGCAAGTCCGTTTATTTATTGTTGTAGTGAACGAAACGACAGTACCAAAAACTTCCGGCCTTTTGCCATCTGTCGCGAAGCTTTTGATAGTTTCGCGGGCAGTGCCCCCGGTGATATTGCGCGCTCTGCCCAGCTAAGTTACTGTGCCGGGACGTACGAACGAGACCTTCCCCGTGTTGATCATCAGTAAACTCCTGGATCAAGTCATCAAGGCACATGCCCGCTGGCGTTGGCGCGCCTGAATTCTTTTGCCGGCCCTGCCGGTCCTGTATCGCTTTGCCTTCTTTACCTGTTTGAAATGCCGCTTTGCTGGCGCTACACCGGCACCTGACAAAGCGCAGCGCTCTGCGGGTAAATCATTCGAAGGCCATCCTCAAAGTCAGTGAATTCAAGAGGTTCTAAACGCCATGTTGCTGATGATCGATAACTACGACTCCTTTACCTACAACGTTGTGCAGTACCTCGGCGAGCTCGGCTCCCAGGTCAAAGTCGTGCGCAACGATGAACTGACCATCGCTGAAATCGAAGCGCTCAACCCAGAGCGCATTGTTGTGTCCCCCGGTCCTTGCACCCCGACCGAAGCCGGCATCTCGATTGAAGCGATCAAGCATTTCGCCGGCAAACTGCCGATTCTTGGTGTCTGCCTCGGCCACCAATCCATCGGCCAGGCCTTTGGCGGTGATGTGGTGCGCGCCCGTCAAGTGATGCACGGTAAGACTAGCCCTGTATTTCACGAGGACAAGGGAGTGTTCGCAGGCCTGAATCGTCCGCTGACGGTGACCCGCTATCATTCATTGATCGTCAAGCGCGAAACCCTGCCCGATTGTCTGGAGCTGACCGCCTGGACCCAGCTCGAGGATGGCTCGGTCGACGAGATCATGGGCCTGCGTCACAAGACTCTGAACATCGAAGGCGTGCAGTTTCACCCGGAGTCGATCCTCACCGAGCAGGGCCACGAACTGTTCGCCAACTTCCTCAAACAAACCGGCGGCACGCGCTAAGGACTTATCATGAACATCAAGACAGCCCTGGGCCGTATCGTCGATCACCTCGACCTCAGCACCGATGAAATGCGCGATGTCATGCGTGAAATCATGACCGGGCAATGCTCGGACGCGCAGATTGGCGCGTTCATGATGGCCATGCGCATGAAGAGCGAAAGCATCGACGAAATCGTCGGCGCGGTGTCGGTGATGCGTGAGCTGGCGGACAAGGTCGAGCTCAAGACCCTCGACGGTGTGGTCGATGTGGTGGGCACCGGCGGTGACGGTGCAAATATCTTCAACGTGTCGACCGCTGCTGCGTTCGTCGTTTCCGCTGCTGGCTGCACCGTGGCCAAGCATGGCAACCGTGCAGTCTCGGGCAAGAGCGGCAGTGCCGATCTGCTGGAGGCGGCCGGTATCTACCTGAACCTGACCCCAGTGCAAGTGGCGCGTTGCATTGACAACGTTGGTATTGGTTTCATGTTTGCCCAGACTCATCACTCTGCGATGAAATACGCCGCCAGCCCGCGCCGTGAACTGGGTCTGCGGACTTTGTTCAACATGCTTGGTCCGCTTACGAATCCGGCCGGTGTGAAACATCAGGTGGTCGGCGTATTCACCCAGGCCCTGTGCCGGCCGCTGGCGGAAGTGCTGCAGCGTCTGGGCAGCAAGCACGTGCTGGTGGTGCATTCGAAGGATGGCCTCGACGAATTCAGCCTGGCTGCGCCGACGTTTGTCGCAGAACTGAAGGATGGCCAGATCACCGAGTATTGGGTCGAGCCGGAAGACCTTGGCATGAAGAGCCAGAGCCTGCATGGCCTGGCGGTGGATAGCCCGGCGGCATCCCTGGAGCTGATTCGCGATGCCCTGGGCAAGCGCAAGACCGAGAACGGTCAGAAAGCGGCCGAGATGATCATGCTCAATGCCGGTGCCGCGCTGTACGCAGCCGACCATGCCAGCAGTTTGAAAGAGGGCGTTGCACTTGCGCACGATGCGCTGCACACCGGTCTCGCTCGAGAGAAGCTCGAGGAACTGGGTGCGTTCACCGCGGTATTCAAAGTGGAGAATGAGGGATGAGTGTACCGACGGTTCTGGAAAAGATTCTGGCGCGCAAGGTCGAGGAAGTCGCCGAGCGCAGCGCTCGCGTCAGCCTCGCCGAGCTGGAAAGCCTGGCCAAGACGGCCGATGCACCCCGTGGTTTTGCCAAGGCCTTGCTGGCTCAGGCCAAGCTGAAGCAACCGGCAGTCATTGCCGAAATCAAGAAAGCCTCGCCGAGCAAAGGCGTGATCCGCGAGAACTTCGTTCCCGCCGATATCGCCAGAAGCTACGAGAAGGGCGGGGCGACCTGCCTGTCGGTACTCACCGACATCGACTACTTCCAGGGTGCCGATGCGTACCTGCAGCAGGCCCGCGCGGCGTGCCAGCTGCCGGTGATCCGCAAGGACTTCATGATCGATCCGTACCAGATCGTCGAAGCCCGGGCCCTGGGTGCCGACTGCGTGCTGTTGATCGTCTCCGCTCTGGACGATGTGAAAATGGCCGAACTGGCGGCCGTGGCCAAAAGCGTTAATCTCGATGTGCTGGTGGAAGTCCACGATGGCGATGAGCTGGAGCGGGCCTTGAAAACTCTCGACACTCCACTGGTTGGCGTCAATAACCGCAACCTGCACACCTTCGACGTCAGCCTGGAAACCACCCTTGACCTGTTGCCGCGTATTCCGCGCGATCGACTGGTCATCACCGAGAGCGGCATTCTCAACCGCGCCGATGTCGAGCTGATGGAAATCAGCGACGTCTATGCATTCCTGGTCGGCGAAGCGTTCATGCGCGCCGAAAGCCCGGGTACCGAATTGCAGCGTCTGTTCTTCCCCGAGCGCGGCATTCCCGTCAGCGGCTCGACCCTCGACTAAAAGCATCGCGAGCAAGCTCGCTCCCACAGGGTTTGATGGTGGCCACGAGATCTATGGGCTGCCGGGATCAAATGTGGGAGCGAGCTTGCTCGCGATAGCGGCATAAGAAGCACCACAGACTTTATGTCCTACGGAATACCTTATGACCTCACCTAGTTCCCTGACCATCGAAGCGGGCCTGCAAGCCGAACAGGATCTGTTGGCCTCGGTCTGTGCCGGCAACGCGGACTTCGGCCTGTTGTTCTGGCAACCGAGTGACCAGGCATTAGTGATGCCGCGTCGCTTGAATCGCTTGCCAGGCTTTGAATCCGCATGTGAAGTCTCGGCAGCAACAGGCTGGCCAGTGTTGTTGCGCGATACCGGCGGAGAGCCCGTTCCGCAATCCGACACCACGATCAATATCGCTCTGGTCTACGCACCGCCGCGCAGCGAAGGTGACCTTAACCGCATCGAATCCGGCTACCGGCGTCTATGCGATCCAATCTGTCAGTTGCTGGATGATTTGGGCGGTACTTCGTCCCTGGGTGAAATCGAAGGCGCTTTCTGTGACGGTCGCTTCAACGTCAATCTTGATGGACGCAAAATGGTTGGCACCGCCCAGCGCTGGCGTCAGAGTCAGGGCGGGCAGCGTCCGGTAGGACTGGTGCACGGAGCGATGCTGATCGATAACGAGCGAGCGTCAATGGTCGCCGCGGTCAATCGTTTCAACGAGGCCTGCGGTCTGGAACAACGAGTCCGCGCCGAAAGCCACATCGCGCTGCATGAGAAGTTCGCCGCACCCGATGCACTGACGCGCCTCGACGAACTCTACCGGTTGATGCTGGCGCAGATGTTCAGCGGCTAGGTTTTCGAGCTTATCGCGTACCGAAAACCACCATGGTCTTGCCTTTGACGTTCACCAGTTCGCGTTCTTCCAGATCCTTGAGGACGCGACCGACCATCTCCCGGGAACAACCGACTATCCGCCCGATTTCCTGACGGGTCACCTTGATTTGCATACCATCGGGGTGAGTCATGGCGTCTGGCTGTTTGCACAGTTCCAGCAGGCAGCGGGCAACGCGGCCGGTCACGTCAAAAAATGCCAGGTCACCGACCTTGCGCGTGGTGTTGCGCAGGCGCTGTGCGATTTGTCCGCTGAGGACGTAAAGAATTTCCGGATCCAGCAGGGATAACTCGCGGAATTTTGCGTAGCTGATTTCCGCGACTTCGCATTCAACCTTGGCCCGCACCCAGGCGCTGCGCTCCTGCTCCAGGCCGGCTTGCTCAAACAGGCCCAGCTCGCCGAAAAAGTCCCCGGTGTTCAGGTAGGAAATGATCATTTCCCGGCCATCGTCATCTTCGATCAGGATGGTGACTGAGCCTTTGATGATGAAGAACAGCGTTTCCGAGCGGTCGCCAGCACAAATGATGTTGCTCTTGGCCTGATAACGGCGGCGCTGGCAATGCATCAACAGCTTGTCGAGGTTTTTGATCTTGGGGGTGGGGGCAATAGCAACCATGGTTGTATCCCGAAAAGACTGCACGGTGTGTTTGGTTTTTTATGAATAGCGAACGCTGGGGGAAAGCTGGCAATGCGCCATTGAATTGGCGTCAGCTTAACAGACACTTCCTGCAATATTCGAGCATTTACCTACAAGGCAGTGGGATATGTCCTAAGACGCCGGGCGCCGTCAATCACGGGGCCTGTGCTAAGCTGGCGACCCTTTTTTATACAGTGGAGTCTTGGCGATGAAGGCACGCATCCAATGGGCTGGCGAAGCCATGTTCCTCGGCGAATCCGGTAGCGGTCATGTCGTGGTCATGGACGGTCCGCCCGATGCCGGCGGACGTAACCTGGGTGTCCGGCCGATGGAAATGCTGCTGCTGGGTGTCGGCGGTTGCAGCAATTTCGATGTGGTCAGCATCCTCAAGAAGTCCCGCCAGGCGGTCGAAAGCTGTGAAGCTTTCCTTGAAGCCGAGCGTGCGACCGAAGATCCAAAGGTTTTCACCAGGATCCACATGCACTTCGTGGTCAAGGGCCGTGGGCTGAAAGAAGCCCAGGTCAAGCGCGCCATCGAATTGTCTGCAGAGAAGTATTGCTCGGCCTCGATCATGCTCGGCGCGGCAGGCGTGGCAATTACCCACGACTACGAGATCATCGAGCTCGGTTGAATCGACATTCAACTATCATAAAAGCAGTGCAGACTCTGGCGAACACAAGCTGACGTCTGCATAATGCGCCACTTTTTTCAGGGTAGTGGCCCGTCAGCCGACAGGCCTCGCACCCGAGCAGACAACCAAAATCGCCATCGCGAAGAGGTGTTAACCGTCCTACGCAGGTGCGTTGTTCGCATTTGACGGGCATGCTTGATCACGCGGCCGGGCCGCAAACACATAGAGAGTTTTTAACGGTGAAAAGCAAACTCAAGCTCCACGGGTTCAATAACCTGACAAAGACCTTGAGCTTCAACATCTATGACATCTGCTACGCGGAAACCCCGCAAGACCAGCAGGCTTACGTTGAGTACATCAATAAAGAGTACAACGCGAAACGCCTGACGCAGATCCTCACGGAAGTTGTCGATATCATTGGTGCCAACATCCTGAACATTGCCAGTCAGGACTATGAGCCGCAGGGCGCCAGCGTCACGATCCTGATCTCGGAAGAGCCGGTAACCCCGACCGACAGTCAGATCGAAGAATCCCCGGGCCCGCTGCCTGAAATCATTCTTGCTCACCTCGACAAGAGCCACATCACGGTGCACACCTACCCGGAAATCCATCCGGTCAGCGGTATTGCAACCTTCCGTGTGGACATCGACGTATCGACTTGCGGGGTCATTTCACCGCTTAAAGCGCTCAACTTCCTGATTCACCAGTTCGATTCGGACATTGTGACTGTGGATTACCGTGTGCGCGGCTTCACCCGTGACGTTGAAGGCAAAAAGCACTTCATCGACCATGAGATCAATTCGATCCAGAACTACCTCTCCGAAGACACTTACGACGCGTACCAGATGACCGACGTGAACGTGTATCAGGAAAACCTGTTCCACACCAAGATGCTGCTGAAGAACTTCGAACTGGATAACTACCTGTTTGGCGACGCCACCAGCAACCTGTCCTCTGAGCAACGCGCCCAGGTGACCGAGCGGGTGAAACACGAAATGCTCGAAATCTTCTACGCGCGCAATATGGCATAAGATTCTCGGACACAAAAAAGGCGACTCCCTCACGGCAGTCGCCTTTTTATTGCCGGAATGCATTCAATGTGGGAGCTGGCTTGCCAGCGAAGAGGCCCTCCCAGACAGCCGAGAAATCAGATCCGATAAGTACTCTTGGTCATCACCTTGGCCATCAGACTCATCCCGAACTTCACGGGTGCCGGAAAGCGGAACCCGCCAGCCTCCAGCGCACTTTCGGCATGCTGTTCTTCATCGATACGCATCTGCTCAAGAATTGCGCGGGATTTTTCATCCTCGGCCGGCAATTGCTCCAGATGTTCGTTCAGGTGTTTGCACACCTGGTCTTCCGTTGCCGCCACGAACCCCAGGCTGACTTTATCGCTGATCAGGCCGGCCACCGCGCCAATCCCGAAAGACATGCCATAAAACAGTGGATTGAGGATGCTGGTATGGCTACCCAGTTGATGGATACGCTGTTCGCACCAGACCAGGTGATCGATCTCTTCTTCGGCGGCATGCTCCATTGCGGCACGCACTTGCGGCAGCTTGGCGGTCAGCGCCTGCCCCTGGTATAGCGCCTGGGCGCAGACTTCGCCGGTATGGTTGATACGCATCAGACCGGCAACGTGGCGCGTGTCTTCATCGCTCATGTTCGCATCTGGCTGCACGATGGCGGGCGACGGACGGTACGGCTGGCCGCTGAAGGGCAGCAGGGTGCGCATCGCGGCATCGGCTTGCAGCAGAAGGCGGTCGATTGGCGAGTAGTGACGTTGGGTAGTCATGCTGACCTCCGGGGGAGTTTCGGCGGCCAGTTTAACCCAATCGGCCGGGGAAGGTTTGCGCTGGGTCAGTCATCCTTGTAGGAGCTGGCTTGCCAGCGAAGAACGATAGCGCGGTGAATCAGGTCAACCGCGTCGCTTTGTTCGCCGGCAAGCCAGCTCCTACAGGGTGGGGTGGTCAATCAGCCCGGTGGCCAGTGCATCTGGCGCTGACCCAGCACGTGCATATGAATGTGATAGACGGTTTGCCCGCCTTCTTCATTGCAGTTCATGACGACGCGGAAACCTTTTTCGCAGCCCAGTTCCAGTGCCAGGCGCTGGGCGGTGAACAGTATGTGCCCGGCCAATGCCTTGTCGTCCTCGGTCAGGTCGTTCAGGGTGCGAACCGGTTTCTTCGGGACCACCAGGAAATGTACTGGCGCCTGTGGGGCAATGTCGTGGAAGGCCAGTACCTGGTCGTCCTCGTAAATGATCTTCGCCGGGATTTCCCGTTTTATGATCTTGGTGAACAGAGTATCCACAGCTGTTTTCTCCGTTGTTTGGGCTGGGCTGAGTGTACTCATGGCGTATGCCTGCGCCCAGCCTTTTACCTTGGGTTGGATCAGCGCGGGCAGTACGCCTTGTTAATCATGCCGGCGATGGTGCGAGTCAGCCAGCGCGAGCCGAGCCGCGGCAGGAAGGCGAGCCAGCGGTTGCGCCGCCCGGGAATAATGATCGCTTGATTCTTTTCCAGTGCGCGCACGGTGTAGAGCGCCACTTCCTCGGGGCTCATCAGCAGTTTGCTGTTGGTCAGTTTTTCGCTGTCGAGTTGCGCGGTACGGAAAAACGCCGTGCGGGTCGGTCCGGGGCAGAGCACCGAAACCTTGATCGCACACTTTTTCATCTCGACACGCAATCCTTCGGAAAAGTGCAGCACATACGCCTTGCTGGCGTAATAGGTACTCATCCACGGCCCGGGTTGAAACGCCGCCACCGAGGCCACATTCAGAATTTGCCCGCCGCCTTGCAGAGCCATGCTGTTGCCGATGGCGTGGCACAGGCGGGTGAGGGCGAGGATGTTCACTTCGATCAGGTCCTGCTCGGTCATCCAGTCCTGGGCCAGAAACGGGCCGCAGGTACCGATACCGGCACAATTGACCAGCAGATCGATCTGCCGGTCGCCTTCTTCCAGCTCCAGCAGGAACCCGGACAGGCGCAGCGGTTCGCCCAGGTCACAGGCACGGAACAACACTTCCACGCCGAACCTTTGGGTCAGTTCAATCGCAATACTTTCCAGCTGATCACGTTGTCGGGCCACCAGAATCAGGCTGCGGCCGCGGCGGGCCAGCGCTTCGGCCATCGCCAGGCCGATGCCGCTGGAGGCGCCAGTGATCAGAGCGTAACGGGTCATGCAGTTCTCCATCGCAACAGCTCCGCGCCGCGACGCAGGTGTCACGGGCCAGGAGCGCTGTTCATTCTTTCGCAGAGTCTACAGGGGGCTGGGCCTCTACGGCTGCATCGTCGGTGGAATTTGGCAACGGTTCGACCTCGACGTCGATTTCATCAGTGGTGACCGAGCTGCTTTCGTAGCTGCTTTGGGCAGCGCTTTTGTATTCTTCCCGTATCGCCGTGAGACCACCGGCCAGCGAGCCAAACAGAACCAGCGCGATAACGATCAGCCACAGCGAAGACAATACCTTGACCGCGGTACTGTTCGGCGCAGGCGGCGGGCCGTAGCGGTTGGCGGTGTCGTTGCCCGGTACGACCATGATCACGAACGGAAAGAAACTGCCAACGAACGGCACCAGGTTCAGCAGCCACAGCCAGCCGGACCAGCCGACATCGTGCAAGCGTTGAACGGTGAACTGGATGCTGACGAATACAAATCCGGCGAACAGGATCAAGGCCAGCAAGCTGCCCAATATCAGGCCGGCGGTCGAATCCGCGCCGATGAGAGCCAGGGCGACTAAGGCAAACAGCCCGCAGACGGCCAGGAGCACAGTTGACAGCACCAGCGTCCAGGCGAGGTAACGCAAGCGGCCGATACGGCCATCGAAACTGAATGGCTTGAGCGTGGCGAATTCCGCCACGGCTTCGCCGACGGGCGCGCGAGGTGGCGCGTAAGGGGACTGCGGATCTGCCTGGGCAGCCTGGCTACTGGCCGAGGGGTGGTCGTGAACGTCGGCGAGGTTCAGCTCGATCGGCGTCTCGGCTTCGATGCGGGCGTCGATGCCGGTTTTGCTCAGCGCCTGGAGATAGGTCTGGGCATCGGCTTGCGACAGGTTGCGTTTGAGCGTTACCGGACGTCCGGTGAACAGGCGCTCGATGGCCGTGACATCGCTTTTGAACAACTCGGCGAGATTGAGCTTTGCCGTGGTGATGTCGACACCGGGCAGCAAGGCGCCCTCGAATACGATCTTGAAATGATTTTCGCCCATGTGCGAAGCATCCTTGTCGCTAGAGGTTGAAAGAAGAATGTTGTGCCCAGGGGAGAGTAAGGCCAGCCGGGCAAGACTGGCCAAGGTTTGCTGTCAGCTCGGCCAGCGTTTGGTCAACAGGGCCGCCTGATCCAGGGCCTTGCGGTACTCCGAGTCGAGACGTGCAATCAACTGCTCGACGCTCGGCAAGTCCTCGATTTCTCCCACACCCTGGCCTGCGGACCAAACGGTTTTCCAGGCTTTGGCCTCATCGCTCACGGGTTTGAGCTTGGAGCCGAAGTTGATCTCGCCCTTGCCTTGCAAGGCGGCCATGTCGAAACCGGCGGCTTCCAGACTCTGGCGCATGAAGCTCGCGGGGACACCTGACACGGCTGGAGTATGGATGATGTCTGCCGCTTTGGATGTCAGCAGCATTTCTTTGTAGGCGTCAGGTGCGTGACTTTCGGTCGTGCCGATAAATCGTGTACCAAAGTAGGCTAAATCCGCGCCGAGCAGTTGGGCGGCAAGAATTTCGTGGCCGTGATTCAAGCAGCCGGCCAACAACAGGGTCTTGTCGAAGAACTGACGGATTTCGGCAATCAGCGAGAACGGGCTCCAGGTCCCGGCGTGTCCACCGGCGCCGGCAGCTACGGCGATCAAACCATCCACGCCGGCTTCGGCCGCTTTCTCGGCGTGACGACGAGTTGTCACATCATGGAACACCAGGCCGCCGTAGCTGTGCACCGCGTCGACCAGTTCTTTCACGGCACCGAGGCTGGTGATCACGATCGGCACCTTGTGCTCGACGCAGATCTGCAGATCCGCCTGTAAACGAGGATTGCTGTTATGGACGATCAGGTTTACGGCATAAGGCGCGGGGTTTTCCAGTGCCGCCAGCCCGGCTTCGATTTCTCCCAGCCAGGCCTTGAATCCGCTGCTTTCGCGCTGGTTCAGCGCCGGAAAGCTGCCGACCACGCCCTGGCGACAACAGGCGAGTACCAATTGCGGATTGGAAATCAGGAACATCGGCGCTGCCACTACAGGCAGGCGCAAACGTTGTTCGAGCAGAGCGGGCAGCGACATTGGAAGTACCCCGGTAAGTTGTGCCTGTTGGATTTAGAACGGCCGAACGACGACCAGAATGACGATAGCCAGCAATATCAGAACCGGCACTTCATTGAACCAGCGATAAAAGACATGGCTGCGGGTGTTCTCGCCACGGGCAAATCGTTTTACCTGCGCGCCACACATGTGGTGGTAGCCGATCAGAATCACCACCAGTGTCAGCTTGGCGTGCATCCAGCCACCCTGAGTGAAATAC
This sequence comes from Pseudomonas sp. IT-196MI5, assembly GCF_949767415.1. NCBI lineage: Bacteria > Pseudomonadati > Pseudomonadota > Gammaproteobacteria > Pseudomonadales > Pseudomonadaceae > Pseudomonas > Pseudomonas sp. IT-196MI5. Next base: position 6,082 of record NZ_CATKPZ010000020.1, on the reverse strand, counting down.
GCACTTGGGTTGAGGCTGATCAACCAGCCGCCGAAGATCAGCGTAGCGATCATTGCTGGCCCCATGATGCCGCGATACAGCTTGCGCTCCATGACGCTGAAGCGTTCCTTGCTGATCGTGTCTTCACTTTGTGCGTGATAAACGAACAGGCGTGGCAGGTAGAACAGGCCGGCAAACCAGCACACGACACTGATGATGTGAAGCGCTTTGAGCCACAGATAGAGCATTTTTAGTTATTCCCCAATTCACGGTACTGGGAATATAGAGGCTTGAGCGTCCGCACGTCACCTTGACGGTTGTCGCAGGGGCGCGTGGCCCCTATTATCGACGGCTTTCCAGTGGGTTCGTTGAGGGCAGGTTTATGGTCAAGGTCGGTATCGTCGGCGGCACGGGTTACACCGGTGTCGAGCTGCTGCGTCTGTTGGCGCAACATCCGCAAGCTGAGGTGGTTGTCATCACTTCCCGATCCGAGGCTGGCCTGGCCGTGGCCGACATGTACCCGAACCTGCGAGGGCACTACGACGGCCTGGCGTTCAGCGTTCCGGACATCAAGACCCTGGGTGCCTGCGATGTGGTGTTCTTCGCCACACCGCACGGTGTTGCCCATGCCCTGGCGGGCGAACTGCTGGCGGCCGGGACCAAGGTCATCGACCTGTCGGCCGACTTCCGTTTGCAAGACGCGGATGAATGGGCCAAGTGGTACGGCCAGCCGCACGGTGCACCGCAGTTGCTGGATGAGGCGGTCTATGGCTTGCCGGAAGTCAATCGCGAGCAGATCAAGAAAGCGCGACTGATTGCTGTGCCGGGCTGCTACCCGACTGCAACGCAATTGGGTTTCCTGCCATTGCTCGAAGCCGGCCTGGCCGATACTGCGCATCTGATTGCTGACTGCAAATCCGGTGTCAGCGGTGCCGGTCGTGGTGCTTCCGTAGGCTCGCTGTACTCCGAGACATCGGAAAGCATGAAGGCCTATGCGGTCAAAGGGCACCGTCATTTGCCGGAAATCCGCCAGGGCCTGCGTCGTGCAGCAGGCAAGGACGTCGGCCTGACCTTCGTTCCGCACCTGACACCGATGATTCGTGGCATTCATTCCACGCTCTACGCAACCGTTGTTGATCGCTCGGTGGATCTGCAGGCGCTGTTTGAAAAGCGTTATGCCAACGAACCGTTCGTCGATGTGATGCCTGCCGGCAGCCACCCGGAGACGCGTAGCGTGCGTGGTGCCAATGTTTGCCGTATCGCGGTGCATCGTCCGCAAGACGGCGATCTGGTGGTTGTGTTGTCGGTGATCGACAACCTGGTCAAGGGAGCGTCGGGTCAGGCAGTGCAGAACATGAACATTCTGTTCGGGTTGGATGAGCGTCTGGGCCTGTCCCACGCCGGCATGCTGCCGTAAGCTTTATCGCGTACAGCAAGAGGCCCGTCTGACGGGCCTTTTTGCATTCCGGACCGGCAATTGGATTGGTTGATATACCATAACAATAGTTGACCGCTTTTCTAGGAGAAGCGGATAATGCGCGTCATCACGCAATATGACGGCGTTACGCCGGGAGATAGTCAGCATGAGCGTCGAATCCTTCACCCCCACGGCTTTGCAATTCACCCACGGTGCCGCGCACAAGGTGAAGAGCCTGGTCGATGAAGAGGGGAATGATCGCTTGAAGCTGCGCGTATTCGTTACGGGCGGCGGTTGTTCAGGTTTTCAGTACGGCTTCACCTTCGATGAAGAAGTGGCCGATGACGACACCATCGTCGAACGCGAAGGTGTGAGTCTGGTGGTCGATCCGATGAGCTTCCAGTACCTGGCGGGTGCCGAGGTGGACTACCAGGAAGGTCTGGAAGGTTCGCGTTTCGTCATCAAGAACCCGAATGCGACCACCACCTGTGGCTGCGGTTCTTCGTTCTCGATCTGATCAGCACACCTGTTTCACAGAGCGCCGCACGACCCCAGGGTCTTGCGGCGTTTTGCTGTGTGGAGGATTTATGCGGGGTAGATGGCGCCGAGTACGCGCAAGCCGCGGGCACCGGTAACGCTCGGACGGTTGGCTGCGATGCCTTCGAGGCAGCAATGAGCCAGCCACGCGAAGGCCATGGCTTCGACCCAGTCGGGGTCTACGCCGTAAGTGGCAGTGCTGCTGACGCTGGCGTTTGGCAGTAGGCTGGCCAGGCGGTTCATCAGCGCGGTGTTGTGGGCGCCGCCGCCGCAAACCAGTAGTTCCTGCGTGTCTGCCTGGGCGCTTTGCAGTGATTCGACGATGGTCAGCGCGGTCAGCTCAAGCAGCGTCGCCTGAACATCTTCGGCGGCGTAGGCTGGCAGTTGTGCCAGGTGCTGTGTCAGCCAAGGCAGGTTGAATACTTCCCGTCCGGTACTCTTCGGGCCTTTGGTTACGAAGAACGGATCGCTGAGCAGCTCATTCAATAGGGCCGGTTCAACCTTGCCGCTGGCGGCCCATTGGCCGTCGCGGTCATAGTTGTCGCCACGTTGCTGATGAATCCAGGCGTCCAACAGGACATTGCCCGGGCCGCAGTCGAACCCGGTAACAGGCTTACCGGGTTCGATCAGGCTCAGGTTGCTGAATCCACCGACGTTCAGCACGGCACGATTGCCGGGACGCTCTTCAAACAAGGCTTCGTGAAAGGCGGGAACCAGCGGTGCGCCTTGTCCGCCGGCAGCGACGTCGCGGCTGCGGAAGTCGCTGACCACGGTGATGCCGGTCAGCTCTGTCAGAAGGGCCGGGTTGCCAATCTGCACGGTAAAACCGCGTGCCGGTTCGTGGCGGATGGTCTGGCCATGGCTGCCAATCGCACGAATGTCGTCAGGCTTCAGTTGCTGCTGAGCGAGAAGGGCATGAATCCCTTGGGCTGCCAGTTTCACCCAGTTCTGCTGGGCGATGGCGGAGCGGGCGATTTCGTCCGGGCCGCTGGCGCACAAGCCGAGCAGCTCGGCGCGCAGGGTATCGGGCATCGGGATGTAATGGGAGGCGATCAGTCGGATCGCCGGGGCTTGCTCGACCAGTGCGATGTCCAGGCCATCAAGGCTGGTTCCGGACATCACACCTATATAGATCGCCATGACTTAGCGCTTGCTCGAAGCCAGCAGAGTGGCTTTTTCCTGTTCCATGCGCGCCATCAGTGGCTGGCTTTGGGCGAGGAAGCGTGGGCGTTCCGCCTTGGCAATCGGATCGGCCATTGGCAGTTTCTGGCCCAGCGGGTCAACGTGCACACCATTGACCTGGAACTCGTAGTGCAGGTGCGGCCCGGTGGAGAGACCGGTGGTGCCGATATAGCCAATCACCTGGCCCTGTTTCACCGTGCCGCCAGTCTTCACGCCTTTGGCGAAGCCTTGCATGTGGCCATAGAGCGTAGTGTAGGTATTGCCGTGCTGGAGGACCACGGTATTGCCGTAGCCGCCGCGGCGACCGGCCAGCAAGACCTTGCCATCACCGGCTGCCTTGATCGGCGTGCCGCGCGGTGCTGCGTAGTCGACGCCTTTGTGGGCGCGGATCTTGTTCAGGATCGGGTGTTTGCGGCCCATGGAAAATTTCGAGCTGATGCGGGCGAAGTCCACCGGTGTGCGGATGAACGCCTTGCGCATGCTGTTGCCGTCAGCGGTGTAGTAGCTGCTGTTGCCCTGTTTGTTGGTGTAGCGAACGGCGGTGTAGGTCTTGCCGCGGTTGGTGAAGCGCGCCGAGAGGATCGGGCCAGTGCCGACGGCCTTGCCGTTGACCACCTTTTGCTCGTAGATCACGTCGAACTCGTCGCCCTGGCGAATATCCTGGGCGAAGTCCACGTCATAGCCAAACACACTGGCCATGTCCATGGTCAGGCTGTGAGACAGGCCTGCTCGGGCTGCGGACTGTGACAGCGAACTGTTGATCACGCCATGAACGTAAGCCGAGCGCACGGTCGGTTTGGCGGTAATGCGGTTGAAGGTGTAGCCCTTGTCGTTCCTGGTCAGGCTGATGCTTTCGAGGTCGTTGAGCTTGCTGTGCAAGTTGCTCAACTGGCCGTCCGGGCTCAGTTCGAATTCGAGTTTTTGCCCGTGCTTGAGCTGGCTGAACTGCTTGGCCTGCCTGTCGCTGGCCAGTATTTCACGCACCGAGGTGGCTGGGAGGCCGACCTTCTCGAACAGTGTAGAGAGGGTGTCACCCTTGGTGACGATCACTTCCCTGTGGCTTGCCGGCTTTTTTTCTTCGACGACCGGCACTGGTGCAGGTTCGGCTTGAGCGGTTTCCTGGGGGGCTTCGGCGCTGTTGTCGATCTGCGCGAAGGGGGAGGTTGCTGGTTCATTTGTGGCTTGAACGGCGTCAGCAGCGTCTTGATCTTGTGTCAGTTGTTCAGCAGGACTTTCCAGTTCAAGACTCAGGGTTGTCTTTTTGGCTTCAACATCGCTGGAAGGAAATACCAGGAGCGCCAGGCTGAGAAGGGCGGCGATGCCACTTGCGGCAAGCAAGTGGGTCTTCGGGTAAAGCGGCGGCGCTTTAGACGATTCTGTGGTCATAAGTGGTTTTGACTTTGAAAAAGATGAATTGGAAAAGATGAATGACATGATGAAGATGAAATAACTGTATAAAATATAACCAAATCATCTCTGAAGCAAGTCCGCGGGCACTCTGTCTGCGGATTGGCGTCCGTGCGCCGGGCAAACCTTGTATTTGACGCGCGATCTTGTATGGTTGGTTCCCTTTGAATCTGAGCCTTGCAGGTTGGTTATGAAGTCGGTTGAAGAGCAGCTAGCGCTGATCAAACGTGGTGCCGAAGAACTGTTGGTCGAGTCCGAGCTGATTGAAAAGCTCAAGCGTGGCCAGCCGCTACGGATTAAGGCGGGCTTCGATCCAACGGCTCCGGATCTGCACTTGGGTCACACCGTGCTTATCAATAAGCTGCGCCAGTTCCAGGAGCTGGGGCATCAGGTGATCTTCCTCATAGGTGACTTCACCGGGATGATCGGCGATCCGAGCGGCAAGAGCGCCACGCGCCCGCCCCTCACTCGCGAGCAGGTCCTCGAAAATGCCGAGACCTACAAGACTCAGGTCTTCAAGATTCTGGACCCGGCAAAGACCGAAGTGGCATTCAACTCCACCTGGATGGATCAGATGGGGCCGGCCGACTTCATTCGCCTGACTTCGCAGTACACCGTGGCTCGCATGCTCGAGCGCGATGATTTCGACAAGCGCTACACAACCAATCAGCCAATCGCCATCCATGAGTTCCTTTATCCGCTGGTTCAGGGTTACGACTCGGTAGCTCTGCGCGCAGATGTCGAGCTCGGCGGCACCGATCAGAAGTTCAACTTGCTGATGGGGCGTGAGCTGCAGCGTGGTTATGGTCAGGAGGCCCAGTGTATTTTGACCATGCCGCTGCTTGAAGGTCTGGATGGCGTGAAGAAGATGTCCAAGTCTCTGGGCAACTACGTCGGTATCCAGGAAGCGCCGGGTGTGATGTACGGCAAGCTGGTCTCCATTCCGGATGCGTTGATGTGGCGCTACTTCGAGTTGCTCAGCTTCCGCTCCATGGATGAGATCAATGCGTTCCGTGCCGATGTGGAGGCGGGTGCCAATCCGCGCGATATCAAGATCAAGCTGGCTGAAGAGATCGTTGCGCGTTTCCATGGCGAGGAAGCTGCGGCCAATGCTCATCGTGCTGCCGGTAACCGTATGAAGGATGGCGAGCTGCCGGATGATCTGCCGGAGATCGAGTTGGCCGCTGCCGAGGATATGCCGATCGCTGCTGTCCTTAATAAAGCAGGGCTGGTTAAGAACTCGGCGGTGGCGCGGGATCTCCTGGGTTCCGGTGGTGTGCGTATAGATGGTGAGGTTGTCGATCGCACCTTTATATATGCGCTGGGCGCGACCCATGTTTGTCAGGCCGGGAAGAAGGCATTTGCGCGTATTACGCTCAAATCCGAATAAGGCTGAAATAAAGGGTTGACGGCGAATTTTAGAAGCCTATAATTCGCCCCACTTCCGGCGCAGTCGAAACGGAAAACTCCTTGGTAACCAATGAGTTACGCAGTTTTCGGCAGCGGGTTGCTTCAGGTCATCGAAGCCAAAAGGAAGTTGAAAAAGAGGTGTTGACAGCA
>NZ_CATKPZ010000019.1:0-59925 GCF_949767415.1 Pseudomonas sp. IT-196MI5 | reverse complement strand
TTAGATCGGGGGGGGTCAGTTATTTGCGGCGGAATCCACCCGGCTCATCCCCTCACGCTCGTAACGCGGGTACAGATGGCTGACGCTGCGGATCAGTTCGTAACGGCTCAGGTTGATCCCGGCGAAGCGTTCGGGGATGGGGCTGCGGATCATCTCGGCCATGTCGCTGCCATTGGCGGCGCCGTCGCGCATGAGCTGATCGAGCCAGGTCAGGTAATCGCGCATCTGCTCGAAGGGTTGTGGATCACTGGCCACCGGCCCATGGCCCGGCACGACCTGCGTCCAGGGCAAGCCTTGCAGGGTCGCGATGTCCGCCAGCCACTGCGACAACCCCGGACTGTTGGGCGTGGTCAGCGCCCGTTGATAAAACACCAGGTCCCCGGCAAACAACACGCCGGTTCGCTGGTCGAGAATAGCCAGATCCGCGCCCGTATGCCCACCCAGGCTCAGCAAGCGCAGATCGTGATTCCCAAAACTTTTCACGCCGGGTGTCAGCGTCTGGGTCGGCAGCACCACTTCGGTGCCACGCATCCAGTCGCCGACCATCCGGTACATATTCTCGGCCATCGCATCGCCTTGCCGGTGCAACAGCTCGGTGGTGCCGGCCAGGGCCCCGATCGGCACGTCGGCGAAGGCCTGATTGCCCAGCACGTGGTCCGGGTGGTGGTGGGTCAGCAACACCTCGATCACCGGCTTGTCGGTAGTGGCGGCAATGGCCTTGCGCATCGCGTCGCCGTAACGCCTGGACGGCCCGGTGTCGATCACCACCACACCGCGTTCAGTGACGATAAACGCGGTGTTGACGATGTTGCCGCCGTTGGCCTTGGCGAAATTATCGGTGCTGCCTTCCAGCAGCCAGGTGTCCTGGGCGATCTGCCGGGGCTTGAGCGAGTACTCGAGATCGGCCAGGGCCGGCAGGCTGACACTTAACACCATCAACAGGATCCAGCGCATGCCACGCTCCTTGGGGTCACGTTTCTTGGGGTCACGCTACTTGGGGTCAAAGTATCGACGCATCGAACTCATTACCGCTGTTGTCCCGTAGCAGCAGGCGCGTTTGCCCTGCCCCTTCGACGTCGAAGGCCAGGTTGGGGTTTTCGCTGACCGCCGGAAACAGCTCCAGCCGGGCCAGCACTTGCTCGTTGTGGTCGCGCAACTCGGCATGGTTGATGAAGAATTCCGGGATGCCGCTGACCATGCCGTTGTCCATGGGATGGACCACCTGCAACCGCAAACGGCTGAACTCGCCCCGGGGATAACGGCCGCCGAGCACTTCGCCGATGTGCTCTTCCCAGCCCGGTTGAGTCCGCACCACGCTTGGCGCGGTGCAACCACCACCGGCGGCGTCGATCAGGGTCGAACCGACATGCCACACGCCGTCGCGGGTCAACACCGCTGCGCGCAAGGGCGTGGCCTGTTCGATGCGAATGCGCAACGACAACCAGGGCAAAACCGCATTCAGCGGCTGGAAGTCGACGATTTTCGGCAAAGGGTTCAGCTCCGCCCAGGCGAGGATTTTCACCACCTCGCCCTTGAACGCCCGGGCATCGATTTCCAGCGGCACCTGTCGGGCATCTTCGGCAAACGGCGGCGCCAGCAGCTTGACCCGTTCATCGAAAACGAACGGCGCATTGCCCAGAAACTGCTGCTGATAGAAGGCCCACATCACCGATGGCACCGGGTCTTTGCCGGGATCGATTTCCGCGGCCTGTGCCGCCAGGCTTAACCAGCAGGCCAACAGACAACTCCCTCGCCATTTCATCGCCTGCTCCTTATTGATACATCTCGGGCACGTCGTAACGCAGGCCGTAATGGCCGTAGATGGTCTTCACCGCACCCTCGCGGATCAGGCCTTCGAGCGCCTCTTCCACGGCATAAGCCAGTTGACGGTTGCTTTCGTGCACCGCCATGCCGATTTCCCAGAGCTGCTTGCCCATGTTCGGGTAGGCGTTTTCTGCCAGCGCCACTTGCGGGTCGGCCGCTTCATGGACCTGCCAGTCGATCTCGCCGCGCATGGCCATCACCGCGTCGACCTCACCGGTCTTCATCGCGGCAAATGCCTGGGGCACGCCGGGATAGTGATGGGTCTTGCCGGCGAGCATGCCGTTGAACACCGAGGTCAGGTAGAACGACGGCACGCTGTCGACTTCGACACCGATCGGGTGATGCTCGAACACCGCAACGCTGGCGACCTTGTCCAGTCGCCGACGGTCATAGGCCACCTGCCATTGTTCGTTCTGGTACGGACCGAACATCACCACTTGGCCGTTGACCAGTTCGCCGAACTCGTTGCGCTTCTGCGCGTAGTCGCGGTCATAGGGCACGCGCATCATCAAGTCGGCCAGTTGCTGGTTGTGCAAGGCACTGGCGCGCCAGATGTAATCGCGCAGGTCGTCGTCGAGCTTTTCCCCCGCCGGCGCCCAGATCAGCGTCAGGCGTACGCCGAGCGCCTTGGCCAGGGCCTCGGCGAGTTCGACATCGACACCCTGGGGCTTTCCGGCACTTTCAAAACTGTAGGGAGCGAAGTCCTTGTAGACCGCCACCTTCAGTTCCCCGGCGGCGATCATTTCGTCGTAGTTGCGAACCTGCGCCTGCGCCGGCTGGCAGCACAGCCACAGAGCGCTGATCAACACCGTGAGCAGGCGCATGGGTCACTCCTCGACGTGCACGGTGTCCAGGTAAGTGCGCACCGCCCACAGGGCTTCCTGGCTGAGGTAGTCGGCCATCTTCGGCATGTACACCCGACCGTCGCGCACTGCGCCATGGCGCACCCGTTCGGCGAACCATTCATCGCCCGCCTCACCGACATCGAGCATGCGCAAGTCTGGGGCGATACCGCCGGACTTGGCTTCCAGGCCATGACAGGCCGCGCAGTTCTGGGTATAGGCCGAAGAGCCGATTTCCACTGCCTTGTCGTGTTCCGGGGCAGTGCGATACGGGTTCACCGCGGCCCAGCCATCGGCATCGAGTTGCACGCCGGCGTCCTTGATCGGGGTCAGCCCCGGGGTGGCCACGGCTTGTGGGACCACGTTGCCGTGGGCCCAGACGGAACCTGCGCTGATCAGACCGGCCAATAGCCCGGTCACGAGCAAGGCGTTGCGTTTTGTTGTCATTGTTATGCCCTCTGGATTGCACGCAAAACCTCTTGGCAGAGGCTATGGCAACCATCTTAGAAACGGCATCGCACTCACCCCATGCTGCTTTGGTGGTCGCCACCTAGTCCCTTGGTAGTAAGGCGCTGGATGGACACCACCGGTACTTTCTGCATATTTCCTCAGCCTCACGGGCTTTCTATGCTGGCGCTAACGGTCATGGAGAGCCTTATGCGCCAGCTTGCCCCTTACGCCCTGATCTACCTGCTGGCGATTGCCTGTGCCGCCGGCCTGGCCACCCGGAGCCAGGCCGCGGATGCACCCTTACAGGTGCGCATCGGCTATCTGGGTTATCGCCCCGACCCAGGCCCGCTGCTGTCGAACGTCATCCCCGAGCCCACCGATGCCGGGCTGCGCGGCGCCGAACTGGCGATCACCGACAGCAACAGCACCGGGCGTTTTCTCAATCACGGCTACAGCCTGCTCAGCGCCAATGTCGACAGCCCCGAGGCCATGCTCGAGGCAGCGAAGGCTCAGCACGAACAAGGCCTGCGCCTGTTTGTGGTGAATGCCCCCGCCACCAGCCTGCGCCAATTGAGTGCAGCACTGCCCGACAGCCTGCTGTTCAACGCCGGCAGCCCCGATGACAGCCTGCGCACCACCGATTGCCTGCCGAACGTGCTGCACACCTTGCCGAGCCGGGCGATGCTCGCCGATGCACTGGCGCAGTTTCTGGTGCTGCGAAAATGGCAGCGGGCGCTGCTGATTGTCGGCCCGAACGCCGATGATCAAGCCTATGCCGCCGCCCTGCGCCGCGCCGCCAAGCGCTTCGGCTTGCAACTGGTGGCGGAAAAAACCTGGAGCTTCGACAACGACCAACGCCGCAGCGCCCAGGCCGACATGCCGTTGTTCACCCAGACCACCGAGTACGACGTGGTACTGGTAGCCGATGAACGCGGCGACTTCGGTGAATACGTGCCCTACCAGACCTGGTACCCGCGCCCGGTCGCCGGCACCCAGGGCCTGACCCCGGTGGGCTGGCACAAGACCGTGGAAACCTACGGCGCCGCGCAGCTGCAAAAACGCTTCGAAGCCCTGACCGGGCGCTGGATGAATGACCGCGACTTCGCGGCATGGATGGCCGTGCGCAGTATCGCCAGCGCCGTGAGCAAACTGCGCCAGGCCGAGCCGATGGCCATCCGTACGCTGGAAATCAGCGACCAGTTGCCGCTCGACGGTTTCAAGGGCCGCAAGCTCAGCTATCGGCCGTGGAACGGCCAGTTGCGCCAGCCGATCCCTATCGTGCAACCCCGGGCGCTGGTCAGTACGTCACCCCAGGACGGCTTTCTGCACCCCTTCAACGAGATGGACAGTCTGGGTTACGACAAGCCAGAGGTCAGTTGCCGCTTTCCCTGATCCGATCATCACAACAACAAGGAATCCGCCATGCGCCGCACCCTGCTCTCTTGCACCTTGCTGCTCGCCGCTGGCCATGCCGTTGCCAGCACTGCCTGGGTCTCCAACGAAAAGGACAACAGTCTGAGCCTGATCGACCTGCAGACCCTGCAAGTCACCGACACCCTGCCCGTCGGCCAGCGCCCCCGCGGCCTGCTGCTGTCCCATGACAACAAGCTGTTGTACATCTGCGCCAGTGACTCGGACCGGGTCCAGGTGATGGACGTGGTTACGCGCAAGATCATCAAGGAATTGCCCTCAGGCAAAGACCCCGAGCAATTCGCCCTGCACCCGAACAATCGCTGGCTGTACGTCTCCAACGAAGACGATGCACTGGTCACGGTGATCGACACTGACACCTCCAAGGTCCTCGGCCAGATCAACGTCGGCGTCGAACCCGAAGGCATGGCGGTGAGCCCCGACGGCAAGTGGGCGGTCAATACCAGCGAAACCACCAACATGCTGCACTGGATCGACACCAGCACCCAGACCCTGGCCGACAGCACCCTGGTGGACCAGCGCCCGCGCTTCGTCGAGTTCTCCCCGGATGGCACGAAGCTCTGGGCCTCGGCGGAAATCGGCGGCACCGTGACCATTCTCGACGTGGCCAGCCGCACCGTACTCAAGACCCTGAACTTCCAGATCAAAGGCGTGCACCCGGACAAGGTACAACCGGTGGGCATCAAGCTCAGCGCCGATGGGAAATACGCTTTCGTCGCCCTCGGCCCGGCCAATCACGTCGCGGTGGTCGACGCCAAGACCTTCGAGATTGTCGATTACCTGTTGGTGGGTCGACGGGTCTGGCAGATGGCGTTCACCCCGGATCAGAAGCAATTGCTGGCCACCAACGGCGTCAGCGGCGATGTCTCGGTGATCGATGTCGACAGCCTAAAGGTCAGCAAATCGGTGAAGGTCGGGCGCTATCCCTGGGGCGTGGTGGTGACGCCATGAACGCCCTTGAAGTCAGCGACCTGAGTTTCGCCTACGGTACTCGAGAGGCCTTGCGCAAGGTGAGCTTCAGCCTGCAGCCCGGGTGTTTCGCCGCGCTGCTGGGGCCCAACGGCGCCGGCAAATCGACCCTGATTGCCCTGCTGACCCGGCTCTATGATCTGCAGCAAGGCGAGATCCGCGTCGGTGGCAATTCATTGCGCAGCGCCGCACGCCCGGCGCTCAGGCAATTGGGCGTGGTGTTCCAGCAAAGCACCCTGGACCTGGACCTCAGCGTCGAGCAGAACCTGCGTTATCACGCTGCATTGCATGGCCTGTCCCGGCGCCAGACCGATCTTCGGGTCGACGCCGAACTGGTCCGCCAGGCCCTGACCGAACGCCGCCGCGAACGGGTGCGCGAGCTCAATGGCGGCCATCGCCGCCGGGTGGAAATTGCCCGCGCCCTGTTGCATGAACCGCGCCTGTTGCTGCTCGATGAAGCCAGTGTCGGCCTCGACCCGGCGAGTCGCCTGGCGCTCAATCAGCACATCCGCAGCCTGTGTCGCGACGAGCGCATCAGCGTGCTCTGGACCACCCACCTGCTCGACGAAGTGCAGCCCAGCGATGACTTGCTGATCCTGCATCAGGGCCGGCTGGTGGCCAGTGGGCAGGCCGATGCCCTGAGTCTGGAACACGGTGGTGACCTCGGTTCAGCCTTCACCCGTCTGACGACCACGGGAGCCACACAATGACTGCTTACTGGCAATGCTTGCGCGGTATCGTGCTGCGCGAATGGCTGCGCTTTGTGCTGCAACGCACGCGGTTTCTCAGCGCCCTGGTGCGGCCGCTGCTGTGGCTGCTGGTGTTTGCGGCCGGCTTTCGTGCGGCGCTGGGGATCGCGATCATCGAGCCCTACGACACCTACATTCCCTATGAGGTCTACATCATTCCCGGGCTGGCCTGCATGATCCTGCTGTTCAACGGCATGCAGGGGTCACTGTCGATGGTCTACGACCGCGAGATGGGCAGCATGCGCGTGCTGCTGACCAGCCCCCTGCCGCGCACCTTCGTGCTGTGCAGCAAGCTGCTGGCCACGTCGCTGATTTCGCTGTTGCAGGTGTATGCGTTCCTGGCGATTGCCTGGGTCTACGGCGTGCGGCCACCGGCCATGGGCCTGTTGCTGGCGTTGCCGGCCCTGCTGCTGGTGGCGTTGCTGCTCAGCGCCCTGGGCCTGCTGCTGTCGAACGCGATCCGCCAGCTGGAGAACTTCGCCGGGGTGATGAATTTCGTGATCTTCCCGTTGTTTTTCCTGTCATCGGCGCTGTATCCGCTGTGGAAGATGCGCGAGGCCAGCGAGTGGCTGTATTGGCTGTGCGCGGTGAATCCGTTCACCCATGCGGTGGAACTGGTGCGTTTCGCCCTGTATGAACGCTTCAATCCGCTGGCACTGGCGGTGTGCACGGGGCTGACGCTGCTGTTCGCGTTGCTCGCCGTACTGACCTTCAACCCGCAGCATGCGGCCTTGCGCAAGGCCGGGTAACAACACAATCCCAATGTGGGAGCGAGCCTGCTCGCGAAGGCGGCGGCACATTCAACAAATGAGTTGACCGACAAAACGCTTTCGCGAGCAGGCTCGCTCCCACAGGGGATCTTCATTGAACAGGGTGAAATTACTACTTTAGTACTGGTTTCCCTGTCTATCGTCGCATTCCCAACGCCCCCCGACTGGCATGTAATAGGTCCATAACTATAAGGACTGAACCCATGCCACGTGCCCGACGTTGCCTGTTGCGCCCTGCTTTCGCCGCTCTGTCGCTGGGCCTGCTGCTGAGCACTGCGCAGGCCGACACAGTGCTGTTCTCCGCCGAGGGTTATCGCATCGGCCTGTACCGCAGCCCGACGCCCGACCAGTTGCAAGGCGCAACCATCGTCGACACACGCGCCCTGCAAGCGCTGCTCGGCCAAACCCCGCGCCCGGTGCTGATCGACGTCTACCGCCGTCAGTGGCTGCAAGGGCAATTCATCGAAGACCAGCCCCATGAAAACCTGCCCGGCAGCCACTGGCTGGCCAATACCGGGGACGGTGACCTCACGCCGCAATGGCAGGACTATTTCGCCGCCAACCTTAAAAAGCTGACCGCCGGCGACCCGACGCAACCGCTGGTCTTCTACTGCCGCTCCGACTGCTGGTTGAGCTGGAATGCGGTCAAGCGCGCAGCCACCATGGGCTATAAGACTCTGTATTGGTATCGCGATGGCCTGGATGCCTGGCTAGCAGCCAACCTGCCGGTTTCGCCAGCCCGGCCCGAACCCTTTCCCTGAGCTTTACGCGTGCGTGTTGTTGCCACACCATAATCAAAATAATGAGGTGAAAGGCCATGTACAAAATCCTGATTGCCGACGATCACCCGCTGTTTCGCGAAGCCATCCACAACGTCATCAGCGACGGTTTTGCCGGCAGCGAAGTGATGGAAACCGCTGACCTGGACAGCGCCCTGGCGCTGACCCAGGAACACGACGACCTGGACCTGATCCTGCTCGACCTGAACATGCCCGGCATGCACGGCCTCAATGGCCTGATCAACCTGCGTAACGAGGCGCCGACCATTCCGGTGGTGATTGTCTCTGCCGAGCAGGACAAGCAGATCGTGCTGCAAGCCATCACCTACGGCGCGGTGGGTTTCATCACCAAATCTTCGCCACGCACCCAGATGACCGATGCCATCCAGCAGATTCTCAACGGCAATGTCTACCTGCCCCCGGACATCATCCGCACCGCCAAAAGCAGCACCCACCGACGGATGAACGACACCCCGAGCTTCCCGCCCGAACTGCTCCAGGCCCTGACCCGCAAGCAACTGCAGGTGCTGGAACGCATGACCAAAGGCGAATCGAACAAGCAGATCGCCTACACCCTGGAAATCGCCGAGACCACGGTCAAGGCCCACGTCTCGGCGATCCTGCGCAAGCTCAACGTGCACAACCGGGTGCAGGCGATCCTGAGTGCCGGGGATATTGATTTCGGGTCTTATCTGCGGCGTTGAGTCAGCAAGACCGCGTCGCTCTTATCGCGAGCAGGCTCACTCCTACAGGATTGCGATGTACCTGTAGGAGTGAGCCTGCTCGCGATAGCGGTGGTGAAAACACGGAGATTTCAAGGCCTGCCGAGCAAATGACTCATCGCCGTCTTCAGCTTCATCGGCCGCACCGGTTTGTGCATCAGGGTGTGGCCCAGTTCGCGGATCTGCTGTTTGAGTTCATTGCTGTAGTTGGCCGTGATCATCATCGCCGGAATCGGTGAGGCACGACGGGCATTGATTCTTGCCACCGCATCGACACCGTTGCGATCGTTGTCCAGGTGGTAGTCGGCGATCAGCAGGTCGGCCTCGGCGTGATAGTTGTCCACTTGCCGCGCCAGGTCCTCCTCCGACAGCGCCGTCACCACCCGACACCCCCACCCCTCCAGCAAGGTGCGCATGCCGGCACAGATGGCCGCATCATTGTCGAGCACCCATATAACCGCACCGCGCAGGCGCTCGAGCATCGGCTCGCTCATCTGCAACGCCGGCGATGGTTGCGGCGCGGTGGCGCTCAACGGCACTTCGACCGAGAACATCGAACCCCGGCCCGGCCACGAGCGCACATGAATGCGATGCCCGAGGATGCCGGCAATTTTCTCGACAATCGCCAGGCCCAGGCCCAAACCGCGATCCTGATCGGGTCGTTGCACATCACCGCGCTTGAACTCCTGGAAAATCTCCTCCAGGCGATGCTCGGCAATGCCCATGCCGCTGTCCCAGACTTCGATCGTCAGGCACTGATGATGGCGCCGACAACCGAGCACCACGCGACCACTGCTGGTATAGCGAATCGCATTGCTCAGCAGGTTGCGCAGAATCCGCGCGAGCAACTGGATGTCGCTGCGCACCAGCGCCGAACAACCGATGAAGTGCAGTTGCAGGCCTTCACTGCGCGCCACCTGGGTGTATTCGGCGGCCAGGTTGTCCAGCAGTTCACTGAGGGCGAACGGCGCAATGTCCGCCTTGATCACCCCCGCATCAAGCTTGGAAATGTCCACCAGGGTGCCGAGCAGGTTCTCCACGTCTTCCAGGGAATTGCTCACGTTGCGCACCAGAATCTCGCTGGACATAGGCTCGCGCCGTTCCAGCAAGGCACTGGTAAACAGGCGCGCGGCATTCAACGGTTGCAGCAGGTCGTGGCTGACGGCGGCGAGAAACTTGGTTTTCGACAGGTTGGCCTGCTCGGCTTCCTGCTTGGCCTCGCGCAAGCGTGCCTCGACCAGGCGCCGCTCATCGATCTCGCGCAGCAGCTGGTCGTTGAGGGTGGTCAATTCCGCCGTGCGCTCGCGTACCCGCAACTCAAGGTTCTGATAGGCCTGATGCAGCGCCTCGGCGGTGCGCCGGCGTTCGGTGATGTCGCGGATCAGCACGAAAATCCCCACCACCTCACCACTGGCCAGACGGTTGGGCACATAGGAGCGCAGCATGTAGCGCTCCTGGTTGTTGACGTTGGTTTCGGCGAACTCGAAGGTCACGCTCTCGCCCGCCAGTGCCCTGGCCACGTAGGACTCCAGCCGCTGGTAATGCTGTTCGCTGTGCACTTCACGCAGGCTCTGGCCGAGCATCACGCCGCGGGGCCAGCAGTACCATTCTTCGTAGACCTTGTTGGTGAACTCGTAGACCAGGTCGGCATTGAGGTAGGCAATCAATGCCGGTACGTGATCGGTGATCAGGCGAATCCAGTGTTCGCTTTCACTCAGCGCCTCGGCGTGCTGGTAGCGTTCGGTGATGTCGGTGAAGGTGTTGACGAAACCGCCGGTGGGCAAAGGATGGGTGCGAATTTCCAGGACCCGGCCATCGAACAGGCGCTGCTCGCATTCGCGGACCGGTCGTCCGTTGCCGTCGCGACTGGCCGGGGTCAGCAGGTTCAACTCACTGTCGGCGATCACTTCGGCAAACGGGCGATGGGCCGCCACCGGCGCCAGGCCGCTCAACTCCAGGAAACGCCGGTTCCACAATTCCAGGATGCCCTCGGCGCTGACCATCGCCACCCCTTGGGACAGGTTGTCGACCGCCCGCTGCAACAGGTGCGATTTCTGCGCCACCGCCTGCTCACGGCGCATGGTTTCACTGAGTTTGACGTCGGTAATGTCGGTGAACAGAATCACCCGCCCACCTTCCTGGGTCGGCCGCTCGCTGACTTGCAGCCAGCGCCCGTTCTGCAGGCGGTACAGCAGGTTTTCGTCGGCATGCCCGCGCGGCTCTTCGGTGAACAGGGCGTTGTTCATCATCAAACGCTTGACCTCGGTCAGGCGCATGCCGGCGTTGATCCGCACTCGGCTGTTGCTCCAGAACGCCTTGAAACGACTGTTGAACAGCACGATGCGCTGCTCGGCGTCGAACAGCACGAAGGCGTCGGAAATGCTTTCGATGGCATCGATCAGGTGTTGATGCGCCGTTTCCGCGCGCAGGCGGGCTTCGCTGAGCAAATGATTACCGGCCTTGAGTTCGGCCATGGCCTGGTTCAGGGCATCGGTGCGTTCGCGCACTTGCTCGGCCAGCACCACCGAATGCTGGAACGCCGCGTACGGATCGTTGCCGCGGGTTCCCCCGGACTCGACCCGTTCGATCAGCGCGCCATTGATGCGCTGCAGTTTATGGTTTTCCAGGCGCAGCCCGGCCAGTTCGGCCTGCAGCTCAGCGATGTCCTGGGGCACGGCCACGGGCAATGGCAACGCCGGTGAAGGTCTGGTTGATGTGCATGCCATTGAACTGTTCTCCATAGGTGTTGAAACCCATCACCCGTTGCTCACGCAAAAACGCGCCGATCTGATCAAGACTGCCGTCGTCTTCGAGTTCCAGACGCCGCAGGAAACAGTCGCAACCGATGGTCAGCAGCAAATCCCCCAGGCGATCCTGCAACCCCTCGAACAGGCTCTGCAGGTTCGGCAGCATCGGCCCCGGGGTCATGGCGGTGAGGACGATGCCGTTTTCCACGGCGCAGTAGAAACTCAGGCTCAGGTCCGGATGCACCTGCTGGATGGCCCGCACGTAGTACTGCTGGTTGATCCGCACCGCCAACGGGTGCGCGGCGAAGACCCGGTGATCGAGCTGCGCCACCGGCACGCCGATGTGCCGCGCGTACTCGGCGGCGGCCGGCTCGGCATTGAGTTCGAAGACCCGCCGTGAGGCGCTGTCGGCTCCGGTGACCACCAGCTTCTCGGCGCGGGGCAGCACGTGGTGGGTGGTGAACACTTCGAAATCCAGCCAGGTATTGACCAGCACCACCACGGCGGCGCCGCTGTGAAACTCGCCATCGAAGTACACATGGGTATGGGTCAGGTAGTTGTCGTCGCCGGCCGAGCCGCCGAAATGCGGAATGTCGCCCAGTGCCGCGCTCAAGGCCGCCAGGACCATTTCTTCGCGGCTGGACAGGCCATCGAGCAGGGTCAGGGCAAAGCTGTTGCCCTTGATCGGGGCCAGGGTGTTGCTGCGACAGCCACTGACAAGGCGCTCGACCATCTGCTGGGCGTCGATCAGGCTGAAGTGCTCCATCTGGTCGATCAGCTCGATGGCGATGGAAAAGTGTCGGTGATCGAAACCCACCGCCGTCACGCAATTGCGCCCGTAGCCCAGCGGGGTGATTTCCCCGGCGCTGGTGCAGCCCGCCAGGCGAATGCCGCCGAAGCTTTGCTGCAAGGCCTGGCCCAGCGCCTGCAAGTCGTACTCGGCGGAACAGAAGAACAGCACGAACCCCAGGTGCGGATGCAACAACTGGCGGGCCAGTTCCTGCGCGACCTGCCGGGCATCGGTGGCCTGGGACATCGCACTGACGACGCCTTCGCTCTGCTGCATCCTTACCTCCCGCAGGTGCGTGTGTATGAGGCACGAGTGTACGAAGTCTGTGGGGGGCGACGAATGCTACTTGGGTAGCGGGTAGCCGCTTCGATGGGATGAGACAGATAAAGCTCCCACACTAGTTTTTGGTTATCCGCAGGTGTTGCGTACACCCGGTAACCCTGTGGGAGCGAGCTTGCTCGCGATGGGGCCATCACAGCCAACATCCATGTCGCCTGACACTCAGCCATCGTCGGAACGCCGCCCGGAGCAAGCTCGCTCCCACAATTATTTGTATTCCAGCCTGCTACCAGGTCAGCACCGCACCCACGGCAAAGGTGTCGGTGTCTTCGTTCTGCTCGTCGGTGTCGTGGCCATTGATTTCGAACTGGTTGTACTCGGCCACCAGCTTGAGGTTGTCGTTCACGTCATGGAACAACGCGATGCCGCGGGTCTCGTAGTCCGCGCCGCTGCCGACCACGCCGTTGCCATCGTCGTTGGTCTTGCCGTAGGACAAGGCCAGGCGGTTCTTGCCCAGTTTGTAGGAGCCCTGCATCAGGTAGCCGTCGCTGTCGACGTTGCGCAGGGTCGGCTCGCCGGCATTGTTGGTGAAAAACGGGTTGATGCCCTTGGCCTGGAAACCCGACCCGGTGAGGGACAAGCCGCCCATCTTCGCCTGCACGCCATAGCCGACACCCTTGGAGGTGACGGTCTCGACCGTGGAATCGGTGTTGTCCGAGGTCTGGTAGCTGCCGTTGACCCAGCTGTAGATCTTGGCCCCGGCCAGGTCGAACTGGTAGGTGACTTCGCTCTCGGTACGCGGGTTTTCCTGATAGGCCTTGCCCGTCGGGCTACTGTCGTTGGTGTCCACCGGGTCCATGATGCCGACCGCCACACGCAGACCGTCCATCACCGGGGTGCGATAGGTGATCTGAGAGGTCGGGAACGGATACGGGTAACCGGTGCCGATGTTGCCGAACGACACCCCGCCGCCGTCCACCAGCCCCAACGTATCGCTGACCTGACCATAACCGGCGAGCATTTCGTCGAGCAGGATGTTGGAACGCGCGAACAGCCCGAAGTCCTTGCCGATCAGCACTTCGCCCCACTCCGGGTTGGCCACGGTGCCGAAGAATTGCCGCACATCGATGGCGGTGTCGGTGCCGTTGGTCTGGCTGTCGTTGATGGTGACCCAGAACGAGGCGCGGGCACCGAGCTTGAGATCGTCTACCTGCTTGCCCATGTTGAACCCCAGGTAGTTGGGCAGGAACCCCATCTTGACCCGCGACTGTCGACGGTCGAACTGATCGCCGGCGCGGTCGACATCGCTGTTCACATAGAAGGCGTTGATGTAGCCGTCGGTGGAGAACGTGGTCTGGTCCTTGTCGTACAGCATGATGTCCGCCTCGGCCACTTGGCTCAGGCCAAGGGCCGACAGGCTGGCGATGAAGACAGGCAGAAAACGATGCGTGACGTTCTTATTGTTGTGCATGGCGCGCTCCGAAACGGGGGACTGAGTGTCGGAGGCGATTATCGAAACCTGACCGGCGGCGCCATACGCTGCCTTGGGGCTGGTTTTCAGGTGCTTTGGATTGGACGACTGAGCGCGACAACTAAGGCGTACGACCGCTTGTCGGCAGGGCAAGCCACTAAAGTTGTAAAGAACCGCTTTTCGCAGGAGCCGGCTTGCCGGCGCACTTGAAGCCCCCTTCGCCGGCAAGCCGGGCTCCTACAGGTCAAGCGCCCGCTTTTATCAGCATGTAGGCGGCGACCACGACGCAGATGCTGGCAAACCCGACCTGCAACGCCCGCGCCGGCACCCGGGCGCAGAGCTTGCGGCCGATGATCATGCCGACGATGCTGGAGACGATGAACGCGATGCCCGAACCGTCGATACGCACCCCGGCCTGGAACGCGCCGATCACGCCTATGGCGGAAATCAGGCTGATCACCATCAGCGAGGTGGCGACAATCCCGCGCATCTGCACATCGGTCAGTTGCTTGAACGCCGGGACGATCAGAAAGCCGCCGCCCACCCCCAGCAATCCCGAAACCACGCCGGTTACTGCCCCGAGCGCGGCGAGGGTCGCAGTGCATTTGGCGGTCCAGGAAAAGCGCCCGGTCTGTTGATCGAGCATGCAGTTCTTCTGGCCCCAGTTGGCGTGACCGTGATCGCTGGGGCCCTCGTCCTTGCGCTCGCGGCGCAACATCCGCCCGGCCACCACGACCATCAACAGGCTGAACAGGACCATCAGGATCTTTTCCGGCAACCGGTGGGCGAAATAGATGCCCAGCGGCGAAAACACCGCGCCCAGCGCCGCGATCAACAACGCCGCGCGATACCGCACCAGGCCATGGCGCAAGCCGTCGATGGCGCCGACCGCTGCCGCACTGCCCACCGCGAATAACGCCACCGGAGCGGCCTGGGTCATGCTCCAGCCCAACCCCAACACCAGGGCCGGGACCGCCAGGATACCGCCGCCGGCGCCAGTCAAACCGAGCACCAACCCCATCACTACGCCAAACAGACTTGCCAGCAACATAGGGAGTTCTCAGTCGACCCTGGACACAGGTGTCAGCCACTCGCGGCCCTTGAGCATACCGTTCCGGTAGAACCACGGTAGCAGTGTCGCCTTGAGCTTGAGCAGGCTGGCGACAAGGCCAATGCCCGCCGTGCCGCCGCCGATGACCCCGATATCTGCACTGATGGATGGGCCCCAGTGTTGATCGTTCATTGCTTGTTCCTTTTGCTGCAGGCAGGGATTGATGCTAGTTCAGACGCCAAAATCATTGTGGGAGCGAGCTTGCTCGCGATGACGTCGGCACATTCAACATAAATGTTGGCAGACCAACCGTCATCGCGAGCAAGCTCGCTCCCACAGGTTTTGTACTTTGATGGGCATCAAGGTTGAACCCAGCTTTTAAGCACGGCCCCGCAATACAGCCCGGAGAGGGTTTTCATCACCTGGATCACTTCGTGACTGGCGAGACCGTAAAAAATGTACTTGCCTTCACGACGGGTGGCGACCAGTCCTTCATCGCGCAGGATGCCCAATTGCTGGGACAGGGTCGGTTGGCGCACGCCGGTCATTTTTTCCAGATCGCCAACGTTGCGCTCACCCTGGGTCAACTGGCACAGGATCAGCAGGCGATCTTCATTGGCCAGAGCCTTGAGCAGCGCACACGCCTTGGAGGCCGAGGCGCGCAGTTGGGCGACTTCACATTCGGTCAGACTGGATTGCATTTGCAGGATGCCTTCAACGTCACTTAAGCTGCGAACATTATGTTTTTACATAAAGTGTTGCAACCCATGACTGACTTTTCTACCCCTGTACAGGTCCGTGTCCATGCCCGCGCTGATTGAAGCTTTCCTCGACCCCGCCTCCTCGACCTACAGCTACGTGGTCTACGAGGCGGATGGCGGGCAGTGTGCGATTGTCGACCCCGTGCTCGACTACGACGGGGCCTCCGGGCGTACCGCGACCGCCCAGGCCGACAAAATCATCGCCTTCGTCCGCGCCCATCACTTGCAGGTGCAATGGCTACTGGAAACCCACGCCCACGCCGATCACCTGTCCGCCGCGCCCTACCTGCGCGGGCAACTGGGCGGCAAGATCGCCATTGGCGAGTCGATCAGCAAGGTGCAGGACGTGTTCAAGGCGCTGTTCAATCTGGAGCCTGCCTTTTGCGTCGACGGATCGCAGTTCGATCACCTGTTCGCCCCCGACGAATCGTTCATGATCGGCAACCTCAGGGCCACTGCCCTGCACGTGCCCGGTCATACCCCGGCGGACATCGCCTACCTGATCGGCAACGATGTGATCCTGGTCGGCGACACGCTGTTCATGCCGGACGTGGGCACCGCGCGCTGCGACTTTCCCGGCGGCAATGCCAACCAGATGTACGCCTCGATCCACAAGCTGCTGGCCTTCCCCGCCAGCGTGCGCCTGTACGTCTGCCACGACTATCCGCCCGAGGGCCGTTCCTCCCAATACATGACGACTGTGGGTGAACAACGCAAAGGCAACATCCACGTGCGCGACGGCATCGACGAAGCCACCTTCGTCGACATGCGCACCCGGCGTGATGCCGGGCTGGGCATGCCGACGCTGTTGCTGCCGGCGATACAGGTCAATGTGCGGGCGGGGAATTTTCCGCCGGCCGAAGACAATGGCGTCAGGTATCTGAAAGTCCCCCTGAATCAACTCTGACCTGTAGGAGCGAGCAAGCTCGCTCCTACGGCAACGTCAGCCCATTCGCCGGCAACGGCAGCGCGGTCTTGTACCGCACCTGCTTGAGCGCAAAGCTCGAACGGATATTCGCCACCCCCGGCACCTTGGTCAGAAAGTCCATCATGAAGCGCTCCAGCGACTGAATGGTCGGCACCAGCACCCGGATCAGATAGTCCGGGTCGCCGGCCATCAGGTAGCACTCCATCACCTCGGGGCGATCGGAAATCGCTTCTTCGAAATGCTGCAACGCCTCCTCTACCTGCTTTTCCAGGCTGACGTGAATGAACACGTTCACGTGCAATCCCAGCAGGTCGGCATCCAGCAGCGTCACTTGCTCGCGGATCACTCCCAGTTCTTCCATGGCCTTGACCCGGTTGAAACACGGCGTCGGCGACAGGTTCACCGAGCGTGCGAGGTCGGCATTGGTGATGCGGGCGTTCTCCTGAAGGCTGTTGAGAATGCCGATGTCAGTACGGTCCAGTTTGCGCATGAGACAAAACCACCTGTTTTTTATGTTTATGCAGGTTTTTTATCTGCAAATGATCTTCAGCGCAACGAAACAGAGAGAAATATTCTTCTTGGGCGGGCCTATGATTGTTGTAGGACAAGATTTCTTCTACCGAACGAAATCTGTCAGCTCACTACAAGAAATTCACAAGATCGAGCGTAGAAGCCATGACCCAAGCGTACGAACCGCTGCGCCTGCACGTCCCCGAACCCTCGGGCCGTCCAGGATGCAAAACCGACTTCTCCTACCTGCATCTGACCGATGCCGGCACGGTGCGCAAACCCCAAATCGACGTTGAACCGGCTGACACGGCTGATCTGGCCCGCGGCCTGATCCGCGTGCTCGACGACCAGGGCAATGCCCACGGCCCCTGGGCTGAAAACGTGCCAGTGGCGATCCTGCGCAAGGGCATGCGCGCCATGCTCAAGACGCGGATCTACGACAACCGCATGGTGGTTGCCCAGCGTCAGAAAAAGATGTCGTTCTATATGCAAAGCCTTGGCGAAGAAGCCATCGGCAGCGCCCAGGCCCTGGCCTTGAACATCGACGACATGTGCTTCCCGACCTACCGCCAGCAAAGCATCCTGATGGCCCGTGACGTACCGCTGGTCGACCTGATCTGCCAGTTGCTGTCCAACGAGCGCGATCCGCTCAAGGGCCGGCAATTGCCGATCATGTACTCGGTCAAGGACGCCGGTTTCTTCACCATTTCCGGCAACCTCGCCACCCAGTTCATTCAGGGCGTGGGCTGGGGCATGGCCTCGGCGATCAAGGGCGACACCAAAATCGCCTCGGCGTGGATCGGCGACGGCGCCACCGCTGAGTCGGATTTCCACACCGCCCTGACGTTCGCCCACGTGTACCGCGCACCCGTGATCCTCAACGTGGTCAACAACCAGTGGGCGATTTCCACGTTCCAGGCGATTGCCGGTGGTGAAGCCACCACCTTCGCCGGTCGTGGCGTCGGTTGCGGCATTGCCTCCCTGCGGGTCGATGGCAACGACTTCGTCGCGGTCTACGCCGCTTCTGCCTGGGCCGCCGAACGTGCGCGCCGCGGTCTCGGCCCGACCTTGATCGAATGGGTCACTTACCGTGCCGGCCCGCACTCGACCTCCGATGACCCGTCCAAATACCGTCCCGCCGATGACTGGAGCCACTTCCCGCTGGGTGATCCGATTGCGCGTCTCAAGCAGCACCTGATCAAGATCGGTCAGTGGTCCGAAGAGGAACACGCCGCCGTCAGCGCCGAACTGGAAGCCGAAGTGATCGCCGCACAGAAAGAAGCCGAACAGTACGGCACCCTCGCCGGCGGCCAGACTCCGAGCGCCGCGACCATGTTCGAAGACGTCTACAAAGAGATGCCGGAGCACTTGAAGCGCCAGCGTCAAGAGTTGGGGATCTGACATGAACGATCACAACAACAAAATCGAGCTGGAAACCGCCATGACCACGACCACCATGACCATGATCCAGGCCCTGCGCTCGGCCATGGATGTGATGCTTGAACGGGACGACAACGTCGTGGTCTTCGGCCAGGACGTGGGCTACTTCGGCGGCGTGTTCCGCTGCACCGAAGGCCTGCAGAGCAAGTACGGCACCTCCCGGGTGTTCGACGCGCCGATTTCCGAAAGCGGCATCGTCGGTACCGCCGTGGGCATGGGTGCCTACGGTCTGCGCCCGGTGGTGGAGATCCAGTTCGCCGACTACGTGTACCCGGCCTACGATCAGATCATTTCCGAAGCCGCCCGCCTGCGTTATCGCTCAGCTGGCGAGTTCACCGCACCGATGACCCTGCGCATGCCCTGCGGCGGCGGCATCTACGGCGGCCAGACCCACAGCCAGAGCATCGAGGCACTCTTCACTCAGGTGTGCGGTCTGCGCACCGTCATGCCGTCCAACCCCTACGACGCCAAAGGCCTGTTGATCGCCTCCATCGAAAACGATGACCCGGTGATCTTCCTTGAGCCCAAACGCCTGTACAACGGCCCCTTCGACGGCCACCACGAACGCCCGGTAACCCCGTGGTCGAAGCACCCCGCCGCGCAAGTGCCGGACGGTTACTACACCGTACCGCTGGACGTTGCCGCGATCGCCCGTCCGGGCAAGGACGTCACCGTGCTGACCTACGGCACCACCGTGTACGTGTCGCAAGTGGCCGCTGAAGAAAGCGGTGTCGATGCCGAAGTCATCGACCTGCGCAGCCTGTGGCCGCTGGACCTGGAAACCATCGTCAAATCGGTGAAGAAAACCGGCCGTTGCGTCGTGGTTCACGAAGCCACCCGCACCTGCGGTTTCGGCGCCGAACTGGTGTCGCTGGTGCAAGAGCATTGCTTCCATCACCTGGAAGCGCCGATCGAACGCGTCACCGGTTGGGACACCCCTTACCCGCACGCGCAAGAGTGGGCGTATTTCCCAGGGCCGTCCCGAGTGGGCGCGGCGTTGAAACGGGTCATGGAGGTCTGAATGGGCACGCACGTCATTAAAATGCCGGACATTGGTGAAGGCATTGCAGAAGTTGAATTGTCACAGTGGCACGTCAAGGTCGGCGACTTGGTCGTCGAAGATCAGGTACTGGCCGATGTCATGACCGATAAAGCGATGGTGGATATTCCGTCGCCGGTGCATGGCAAGGTCATCGCCCTTGGCGGCCAGCCGGGCGAAGTCATGGCGGTCGGCAGCGTGCTGATCAGCATTGAAGTCGAAGGCGCGGGCAACGTTAAGGAGTCGGCGCAACCGGCTCCCGTTAAAGAAGCCCCGGTGGCCGCAGCCAAAGTTGAAGCCGTGGCTGAAAGCAAACCGTCCGCTGCCCCGGCGCCGAAAGCTGCCGTATGCCAGGGCCCGATGGTCGCTCGCGAAGCCGATGAGCGTCCGCTGGCCTCCCCGGCCGTGCGCAAGCATGCGCTGGACCTCGGGATTCAGTTGCGCCTGGTGCGTGGCACCGGCCCGGCCGGTCGCGTACTGCATGAGGATCTCGACGCCTACCTGGCTCAGGGTCAGTCGAACGCTTCGGCACCGGTGGCGGCAGCTTACGCCCAACGTACCGATGAGCAGCAGATCCCGGTGATCGGCATGCGCCGCAAGATCGCCCAGCGCATGCAGGACGCCACCCAGCGTGCCGCGCACTTCAGTTATGTCGAAGAAATCGACGTCACGGCTGTGGAAGAGCTGCGCGCGCACCTCAACGAAAAACATGGCGCCACCCGTGGCAAGCTGACCTTGCTGCCGTTCCTGGTCCGCGCCATGGTCGTCGCCCTGCGTGACTTCCCGCAGATGAACGCCCGTTACGACGACGAAGCCCAGGTCATTACCCGCCTCGGTGCGGTACACGTCGGCGTCGCGACCCAGAGCGACGTCGGCCTGATGGTGCCGGTGGTGCGTCACGCCGAAACCCGCAGCCTGTGGGACAGCGCGGCGGAAATCGCTCGCCTGGCCAGTGCTGCACGCAATGGCAAGGCCAGCCGCGATGAGTTGTCCGGCTCGACCATCACCCTGACCAGCCTCGGCGCCTTGGGCGGCATCGTCAGCACGCCGGTGCTGAACCTGCCGGAAGTGGCGATCGTCGGTGTGAACAAGATCGTCGAACGGCCGATGGTGATCAAAGGCCAGATCGTGATCCGCAAGATGATGAACCTCTCCAGCTCCTTCGATCACCGCGTGGTCGACGGCATGGACGCGGCGCTCTTCATCCAGGCCATCCGTGGCTTGCTCGAACAACCCGCGACCCTGTTTGTGGAGTAAGTCATGCAGACCCTCAATACCACACTGTTGATCATCGGCGGCGGCCCCGGCGGCTATGTGACCGCGATCCGTGCCGGCCAGTTGGGCATCCCGACCATCCTGGTGGAAGGCCAATCCCTGGGCGGCACTTGCCTGAACATCGGCTGCATTCCGTCCAAGGCACTGATTTATGTCGCCGAGCAGTTCCACCAGACCCGGCATCACAACGAGCATTCGGCCCTGGGCATCAGCGTTTCGGCACCGACCCTCGATATCACCAAGAGCGTCGAGTGGAAGGACGGCATCGTCGATCGCCTGACCACCGGCGTCGCGGCGCTGCTGAAAAAGAACAAGGTTCAGGTCGTACAAGGCTGGGCCAAGGTCATCGACGGCAAGACCGTGGACGTCGGCGACACGCGCATCCAGTGCGAACACCTGGTGCTGGCCACCGGCTCCAAAAGCGTCAACCTGCCGATGCTGCCAATTGGCGGGCCGATCATCTCGTCCACCGAAGCCCTGGCGCCGACCTCCGTGCCCAAGCGCTTGATCGTGGTCGGTGGCGGTTACATCGGCCTGGAGCTGGGCATTGCCTATCGCAAGCTCGGCGCCGAAGTCAGCGTGGTGGAAGCGCAGGAGCGCATCCTGCCGGCCTACGACGCCGAACTGACCCAGCCCGTACACGACGAACTGAAAAAACTCGGCGTGAAGCTTTACTTGAAACACAGCGTGCAAGGCTTTGATTCTTCTAACAATACCTTGCAGGTACTGGAACCGGACGGCGAGACCCTGAACCTGGAAACCGATCAGGTGCTGGTGGCCGTCGGTCGCAAGCCGAACACCCAGGGCTGGAACCTCGAAGCGCTGAACCTGGACATGAACGGTTCGTCGATCAAGATCGACAACCGCTGCCAGACCAGCATGCGCAACGTCTACGCCATCGGTGACCTGAGCGGCGAACCGATGCTCGCGCACCGGGCCATGGCCCAGGGCGAGATGGTCGCCGAGCTGATCAGCGGTAAAACCCGCGAGTTCAACCCGACCGCCATCGCCGCCGTGTGCTTCACCGACCCGGAACTGGTGGTGGTCGGCAAGACCCCGGACGAGGCCAAGGCCGCAGGCTGGGACTGCATCGTTTCCAGCTTCCCGTTCGCCGCCAATGGCCGGGCGATGACGCTGGAGTCGAAAAGCGGCTTCGTGCGCGTGGTCGCCCGTCGCGACAATCATGTGATTGTCGGTTGGCAGGCAGTCGGCGTCGGCGTGTCGGAGCTGTCCACGGCGTTTGCCCAGAGCCTGGAGATGGGCGCGCGGCTGGAAGACATCGGCGGCACCATCCATGCCCATCCGACGCTGGGTGAGGCGGTGCAGGAAGCGGCGTTGCGTGCGCTGGGGCATGCACTCCACCTGTAACTGAGGGTGGCAGTAATGGCCCTATCGCGAGCAGGCTCACTCCTACAGGGGAACGCATTCCAAATGTAGGAGTGGGCCTGCTCGCGAATTCTCAAGGTCAGCGCGAATTATCTGTCTGTCATCCGATAGTCCGGGCTGCGAAATGGGCCCGGAATGAAGTATTGTTGTCCCCATCCAAAAAACGTCAGAAGCCTTGAACCGTTTCGGCGGTTGTTAAGTGATAGAGGGTGTCATGGGTAACGAAAGCATTAATTGGGACAAGCTGGGTTTTGACTACATCAAGACCGACAAGCGCTATCTGTCGCACTGGCGTAATGGCGAGTGGGACAAAGGCACCCTGACCGAAGACAACGTGCTGCACATCAGCGAAGGCTCCACTGCCCTTCACTATGGCCAGCAATGCTTCGAAGGCCTGAAGGCCTACCGTTGCAAGGACGGTTCGATCAACCTGTTCCGGCCGGACCAGAACGCCGCACGCATGCAGCGCAGCTGCGGTCGCCTGCTGATGCCGCAGGTGTCCACCGAACAGTTCGTCGAAGCATGCAAGGACGTGGTCCGTGCCAACGAGCGATTCATTCCGCCGTATGGCACCGGCGGCGCGCTGTACCTGCGCCCGTTCGTGATCGGCGTGGGTGACAACATCGGCGTGCGTACCGCACCGGAGTTCATCTTCTCGATCTTCTGCATCCCGGTCGGCGCCTACTTCAAGGGCGGCCTGACCCCGCACAACTTCCTGATCTCCAGCTACGACCGTGCCGCGCCACAAGGCACCGGCGCCGCCAAGGTCGGTGGCAACTACGCCGCCAGCCTGATGCCGGGCTCCCAGGCCAAGAAGGCGCATTTCGCCGACTGCATCTACCTGGATCCACTGACCCATACCAAGATCGAGGAAGTCGGTTCGGCCAACTTCTTCGGGATCACCCACGACAACAAGTTCGTGACCCCGAACTCGCCATCGGTACTGCCGGGCATCACCCGTCTGTCGCTGATCGAACTGGCCAAATCGCGCCTGGGCCTGGAAGTGATCGAGGGCGACGTGTTCATCGACAAGCTCTCCGACTTCAAGGAAGCCGGTGCTTGCGGTACTGCGGCAGTGATCACGCCGATTGGCGGCATCAACTACAACGACCACCTGCACGTGTTCCACAGCGAAACCGAAGTCGGCCCGATCACCCAGAAGCTCTACAAAGAGCTGACCGGCGTGCAAACCGGCGACATCGAAGCGCCAGCGGGCTGGATCGTCAAGGTTTGATCTGACGCCAGACACACAAAAGCCCCCCATCGGGTGACCGATGGGGGGCTTTTTGTTTGCATTGTACTGACGAATCCACCACTCCCCCTGTGGGAGCGAGCTTGCTCGCGATGACGGCATTGCATTCAATACGGAAACAACCGGAATACAGCTATCGTCCGTCAGCGAATGTTCACGAACTCCACCGAACCTGCCGCCATTTGCGAAACGTTGACATTACCCTCAGTCACTAATGGCAATTCGATTCCAAACCGCCTGCCAAACTCCTTGCGCCCCAACGTCGTCAACGCCAACGCCCGACTGTCCAGATCCTGGGTCATCCACTTGCGCTTGAGCGCCGTTTGCAGCAATGCCGCGCCCAGCGATCCGCCCAGATGCGGCCGACGCATGCTCCAGTCCAGGCACGGGCAGGCAAAGCGGCGGCGCAAGGTGCTCAAGTCCTGTACCTCGATCCCAAGCCCCTGAAACATTGCCGAGCCACTGTCACTCAGGCGATAGGCTTGTTCGTCGGTCTCCTCAAGCCAGCCCGCTTCGAGCATCCGGTCATGCAACAGCACCGCCAGGGTGCCCGCCATGTGGTCGTAGCAGGTGCGGGCAAACTGCAGGCGATCCGGGGTACGCGACTGGAAGCTTGGCGCGGTGTTCTGGCCGATCACCATCAGCGCCTCGAGGGCCTGGGCCACGCGTTTGTCCGCCAGGCTGTAATAGCGATGACGTCCCTGAACGTGCAGCCGTACCAGCGCCAGCTCCTTGAGTTTGGCCAGGTGGGCACTGGCCGTCGACGCGCTGACTTCGGCCACCGCCGCCAGTTCGGTGCTGGTGCGGGCGTGGCCGTCCATCAGCGAACAGAGGATTTTCGTCCGCGCAGGCTCGGCGATGGCTGCCGCCACCTGCGAGACGCCAATGTCGTGTTGTTCTACGTTCACTACGTTCATATTTCGCTCCCGGACGAATCAACGTCGTTTCGGACTGGAGATAGTAGCAACACTTTCCGACAACAAAAGGCTGTGACCCATGGACCCGATCATCGCTGCGACCCACACCGATCCCTATCCCTACTACGCCCGACTGCGTGCCGAAGGTGGGCTGGCTTTTCATCCAGGGCTGAACCTGTGGGTGGCCAGCAGCGCCCGGGCGGTGGCCGCCGTGCTGGCGCATCCCGATTGCCACGTTCGCCCCGCGCAGGAGCCAGTCCCCAAGGCGATCGCCGATGGCCTGGCCGGCCAGGTGTTCGGTCAGTTGATGCGCATGAATGAGGGTGAACGCCAGCGTTGCCCACGGTCGGCGCTTGCGCCGGGGCTGGAGTTGATCGATGCGCGGGAAGTCGAGGCCCTGGTCAGCGCCCGCTTGATGACCGCGGATGCCGCTGGCCTGTACAACGCCATGTTCCGTGGGCCGGTGTGCGTGGTGGCGGCGTTGTTGGGATTCACCCCGGCTCAGGGCCGCGCCATCAGCGAACTGACGGCGGATTTCGTCGCCTGCCTGTCGCCCCTGAGTGACGCGGCACAATTGACCGCCGCCCACGCTGCAGCCGAACACTTGAGCGGTTACTTCATCGAATTGCTCGACGATCCGCACAACCACAGCCATCTGCTTGCGGGCATCCGCCAGCGCTTCGCCTCCGGCGCGCCGCAAACGCTGATCGCCAACCTGATCGGCCTGTTCTCCCAGACCTTCGAGGCCACTGCCGGGCTGATCGGCAACGCCGTGCTGGCATTGATTCAACATCCGTCGTTGCGCAGCGAATCAACCCCTGTCGAAGCCCTGCTGGCCGAAGTGCAGCGCTTCGACCCGCCGGTACAGAACACCCGCCGCTTCGTCGCCGCCCCCTGCGAGATTGACGGCGTGAGGCTGAACGCCGCAGACGTAATCCTGGTGCTGCTGGCCTCGGCCAATCGCGACCCGCAGCTCAACGACAACCCCGATACCTTCCTGCTCGACCGCCCGAACCGGAGCAGCTTTACCTTTGGTGCAGGGCGCCATCAATGTCCGGGGCAACGCCTGGCGTTATGCATTGCTGGCGCCACCGTCCGGCAAATTCTGGCGATGAAGCCGGCACTGGATCGCCTGACCTGGCACTACCGCCCGTCCGTGAATGGACGGATTGCGCTGTTCAGTGACTGAGCGAAAACCGCTCAAGCAGAGCGGTATTCGACGGTCAGGTGAGACAACTCATGGACCGGCGCCAGGCGTTCGCGAATGGTGTCGGCACTGACATTGGCTGCCGCCACGACGCTGACAATCGCGGCCCGCGCCTGCGGGCCGACCTGCCACACATGCAGATCGCTGATACGCACATCGTCCGATGACTCAAGCAACTCGCGAATCTCATCGGCAACATGGGCATCGGTGACATCGAGCAACACCGCAGCGCTGTCACGCATCAATCCAACGGCCCATTTCGCGATCACGATGGCGCCGACAATACCCATCAACGGGTCCAGCCACACCCATCCCAGATAACGCCCGGCCAGCAACGCGGCAATCGCCAGCACCGAAGTCAAGGCATCGGCCAGAACATGGACATAAGCCGAGCGCAGGTTGTTGTCGTGATGGTGATGATGGCCGTGGCTGTGCCCGTGATCGTGGCCATGATGACCGTGGTCGCCCGCCAGCAAAAAGGCACTGACGATGTTCACCGCCAGCCCCACCACTGCAATCACCGTCGCTTCAGTGAATGCCACTGTGGTTGGCTGAAACAGACGAAAAACGGACTCACCGGCAATGCCGATCGCCACCAGCCCCAGCACCATCGCCGAGGCAAACCCGGCCAGGTCCCCGACCTTGCCGGTGCCGAAGCTGTAGCGCGCGTTGTTGGCATTGCGCCGTGCGAACCCATAGGCCGCCGCCGCGATGCCCAAGGCCCCGGCGTGGGTGGCCATGTGAAAACCATCGGCCAGCAACGCCATGGAACCGGTGATGTAACCGGCAGCAATTTCGCCAATCATCATCACAAACGTCAGCGCCACCACCCATAAGGTGCGACGGGCGTTTTCATCATGGGATGCGCCGAGAAATACATGGTCATGAGAAAAGCGCGAAGCCTGGGGTGCCCGGGTCATGGAATTCAGGCCTCTATTTGGCATAACGGCGGATGGCGAGCAACAAGTCTTCCACGCCCTGGGCGCGATCTTCATCGCTCAGGCCTGGATGGGCCACGTGCTCGCGGGCGTGGGCGTCGATGAACTGCTCCAGCAGACCATTGACCGCGCCCCGGATGGCAGCGACCAGGTGCAGGGTCTTGGCGCAATCGGCATCGGACTCGAGCGCCCGCTCCACGGCTTCCACCTGACCGGCAATCCGCCTCACCCGCTTGATCAAGTCATCCTTGTGTTGGTGAATGTGCGACATACCCATACCCCCTACCCCTATATGGCGCGTATGGTCGCCGATTGAGCGGAGCCTGGCAAGCTACCAGTCAATCATCGCGCGTCAGCACCTCCATCAACTCAATTTCGAAGATCAGGTTGGAATTCGGCGTGATCTTGCCCATGGTGCGTTCGCCATAGGCCAGATGCGCCGGCACCAGCAACTTGCGCTTGCCACCGACCTGCATGCCCATGATGCCCAAGTCCCAGCCCTTGATAACCCGACCGGTGCCGATCACGCACTGGAAGGGTTTGCCACGGCTATGGGAAGAATCGAATTCGGTCCCGTCCTCCAGCCAGCCACGGTACTGGGTGGTGATCAGCGCGCCTTTTACGGCGGCTTTTCCGTCACCCACTTGCAGATCGATCACCTGAAGCTCGTCATTCATTGAATTCACTCGTATGCTCACTCGCCCTCAAGGGCCTGACGGGCGCCCTTTTCCCAGATTTGCCCTCGATTGGCAACCATTGCCACCACCTGCGCGACGTTTAAAGCTGTTTGCTGAACTAAAATAATCAATAATTACCCGTACGGTTCACCGCCCTGATGGCCATCCCCGAATGATCCTGCTCTGGACCTGCGTCATCCTTGGTTCAATTGCGCTTGCCCTGATCGTCGCGCTGGTCTGGCGCGAACGTTCGCTGCAAAAGCAACTGGCGGAATATCGCGCGGTCATCAACAGCCTGTCCGAAGGTCGGAACATCCACCAGGATGACGACGCCGAGCGCTTCAAACGCAGCCAGTATTTCGCTCGTATCGGCACCTGGGACTGGGATGTCGATACCGACCGGTTGTACTGGTCAGATGCGATTTTCGGCATGTTCGGCTTCAAGATCGGCGAAGTGACGCCCTCCTACGCCCTGTTCTGCTCCAGCGTGCATCCCGATGACCGCCTCAGGGTGCGGGCCGGCGAACTGCGCTGCCTGGAAACCGGCGAAAACCATGACGAGGAATACCGCGTGGTCTGGCCCGACGGCACCATCCGCTGGTTGCGGGAAACCGGCAACGTGGTCAAGAACGACCACGACGAAACGATCAAGATGATGGGCGTGGTACGCGACATCACCGAAGAAAAGGCCTCGGCCAGCTACCTCAAGCACCTGGCCCATTTCGACCCGCTGACCGGCCTGCCCAATCGCCTGGTGCTCGAAGAGCGCCTGTCCGAAGCGCTGGAGCTGGCGCGCGCCGGCGCCACGCGGGTGGCCCTGGTGTTTGTCGATCTCAACGGCTTCAAGGCCATCAACGACCGCTATGGTCATGCGGCCGGCGACCGGGTGCTGGTCACCACCGCCACACGGCTCAAGCGCATCCTGCGTGGCACCGACACCGTCGCCCGGATCGGTGGCGACGAATTCGTGGTCATCCTCCAGGGGCTGCCCCAAGGCCAATGCCTGCAAGACGAAGCGCGCACGATCTGCCAGAAAATCTTCGTCGAACTCTCCCCGCCTGTCACCATCGGCAACGACCAGCGCCACATCGGCACCAGCCTTGGCGTCGCCGTGTTCCCCGATCACGCGCCGAGCATCGACCGCCTACTGCACATTGCCGACCTGGCGATGTATGAGGCCAAGCGCAGCGGGAACAATCAGTATCGGCTGGGCACCGAGAGCGTGGTGTGGGCACACAGCGAATAGCGATTCGTCGGCGGGTGCCGGATCTTGATACATGCCCACGTCCCGCCTTCGATGCATTGATCCGTTTTGCGCATCAATGCATACCAACAATGCAATTAACATATCGATCCCCCTGTTCCACTATCCACCCCAATAAGAACCGTGCGCCATGTCCAGGCAGCGCACGTCATAAAAGCGGTGGAGTATTTATCGATGACAGCCTCAATCCCGCGCGGAAGCTCTCGCGCCAGCGCCATTTTCCGGGTCACCTCGGGCAACTTCCTCGAACAGTTCGACTTCTTCCTTTTCGGTTTTTATGCCACGCAGATCGCTGCCGTGTTCTTTCCGGCCAGCAGCGAATTCGCCTCGCTGATGATGACCTTCGCCGTGTTCGGTGCAGGTTTCCTGATGCGCCCGTTGGGCGCCGTGGTACTGGGTGCCTACATCGACGATGTGGGTCGACGCAAAGGGTTGATCCTGACCCTGTCGATCATGGCCAGCGGCACCGTCCTGATTGTGCTGGTGCCCGGTTACGAGACCATCGGTCTGTTCGCCCCGGCCCTGGTGCTGATCGGGCGGCTGCTGCAGGGCTTTTCCGCCGGTGCGGAACTGGGCGGCGTGTCGGTGTATCTCGCCGAGATCGCCACACCCGGCCACAAGGGCTTTTTCACCAGTTGGCAGTCGGGCAGCCAGCAAGTGGCGATCATCGTCGCCGCCGCGTTGGGTTACGCCTTGAACCAGTGGATGGCGCCGAGTGCAATTGCCGATTGGGGCTGGCGGATTCCGTTCTTCGTCGGCTGCATGATCGTGCCGTTCATCTTCCTGCTGCGCCGCAACCTGGAAGAAACCGAAGAGTTCGCCGCCCGTAAACATCGCCCGAACATGGGTGAGGTGTTCCGCACCCTGAGGCAAAACTGGCTGACCGTGTTCGCGGGCATGATGATGGTCGCCCTGACCACCACCGCCTTCTACCTGATCACGGTGTACGCACCGACCTTCGGTAAAACCGTGCTGCACCTGAGCACCTCCGATGCGCTGCTGGTGACATTGCTGGTGGGCGTTTCGAATTTCATCTGGCTGCCGATCGGCGGCGCACTCTCGGACCGTATCGGCCGACGCCCGGTGCTGATCGCCATGGCCTTGCTCGCCATCGCCACCACCTACCCGATGCTGACCTTTCTGGTGAACGCGCCCAGCTTCATTCACATGCTGCTGGTGCTGTTGTGGCTGTCGTTCATCTACGGACTGTACAACGGCGCAATGATCCCGGCGCTGACGGAGATCATGCCTGTGGAAGTCCGGGTGGCCGGTTTCTCCCTCGCCTACAGCCTGGCCACGGCCGTATTTGGCGGGTTCACCCCGGCAATGTCGACCTTGCTGATCCAGTACACCGGCGACAAGGCGGCACCGGGTTACTGGATGAGCTTTGCCGCACTGTGCGCGCTGTGCGCGACGCTCATGCTCTATCGCCGCGCTTCGAATCGTCTGCAACCGGTGGCGTCGTGAACCGGCCCTTTATCGAGAACATGACCATGAAAAAAACCTTCAATCTTGCCGCCCTCGCCTTGGTGGCCAGCCTGGGCTTGAGCGGCATTGCCCAGGCTGAAGAGATCCGGGTGATGACCTCCGGCGGCTTCACGGCGGCCTACAAGATCCTCGGTCCGAAGTTCGCCGCCTCCACCGGCAACACCCTCGACACCGCGTTCGGCCCCTCCATGGGCAAGGCTGCGCAAGCGATCCCCAATCGCCTGGCCCGGGGTGAGCAAGCCGACGTGGTGATCATGGTCGGCTACGCACTGGACGACTTGATCAAGCAGGGCAAGGTCGACCCGTCTTCCCGTGTCGAACTGGCGGATTCGCGCATTGGCCTGGTGGTGCGCGAAGGTGCGCCGAAACCGGATATCAGTAACGTCGAGGGTCTGAAAAAGACGCTGCTCGACGCCAAATCAGTGGCCTACTCCGACAGCGCCAGCGGCGTGTACATCGAGCAGCAGCTGTTCAAGCGCCTGGGGATCGAAGACCAGCTCAAGCCCAAGTCGACCATGGTGCCGAAAATCCCCGTGGGCTCGGTGGTTGCCACCGGCGACTATCAACTGGGCTTCCAGCAGGTCAGCGAATTGTTGCCGGTACCGGGGGTCAGTTTCGTGGCGAAGATTCCGGAGTCGGTGCAGTCGGTCACCCGGTTTGCCGCTGGCGTGCCGGTAGGTGCCCGGCACCCGGCCGAAGCCAGAGCCTTGCTGCACTACATGGCTTCGGCGCAGGCTCAACCGGACGTGAAAGCGACCGGGCTGGACTCGGTCAGTCATTGACCGACGGCTGCAGGACTTTCATCTCCACCACCAGCCGTTCCAGCGCCAATGCCGCCGGGGTCAGGGTTCGACCCCGGCGCTTGATCAGACCGACGCTGCGCATTACCTGCGGATGGGTCAACGGCACCCGTGTCAGGATCGGATGATCCGCTGCCGGCATCGCCATCAGCGGCACCGCCGCCACACCCAACCCCGCCTCCACCAGCCCGATCATGGTGGTCACGTGACGGGTTTCACAGATACTCGGCCGCTGCGGCACCACGCCGGTCAACGCCTGATCCAGCAGAAAACGGTTACCCGAGGTTTTATCCAGCGAGATGTAATCCTGCTGATAGAACTCGTCCCAGGTGACACTGCTTCGCCCCGCCAGCGGATGATCGCGCCGGCACGCCACTACATACCCTTCTTGCACCAGGGGCTCGAAATCCACTTCGGCTTCCAGCGTGCCCATGAAGCTCAGGCCGAAATCCGCTTCGCCATTGACCACCGCGCTCAAGACGTCGTGGGCGCTGGAGTCCAGCACCTTGACCTTGATCCGCGGAAACTGCCGGTGATAGTGCGCGATCACCCGCGGCATGAAGTAGTAAGCCGCCGAGGGTACACAGGCGACCGTGACATGGCCGAGCCGGGTCGAAGCGACTTCGCTGATACCCAGCAATGCCACGTCCAGATCGTCCAGCAGGCGCTCGACGCTGGGCATGAAACCTCGTCCGGCCTGGGTCAGGCTGACCTTGCGCGTGGTGCGCTCGAACAACCGCACGCCGAGGGCGTCTTCAAGCTTTTCAATCCGCCGGCTCAAGGCAGGCTGGGAAATGCGCACCGTATCGGCGGCCTTGCGAAAGCTGCCCTGCTCGACCACGGCACGGAAGGCTTGCAGGTCATTGAGGTCGAAGTTGATGGCCATGGGAATTACTCGGGAACGACAGGTCGATTGATCCGGTTATTCTATAAATGTAACTAATTGATGCAAAGCTTTGTTGACTGGACGTCCGCAATCGTCGGAACGCCGCCCGGAGCAAGCTCGCTCCCACAGGAGTTGCTCCACCTGTGGGAGCGAGCTTGCTCGCGATGACGCCGGGAGATTCAACATCAATCGACCTGACTGTCCACTTGCGCAGTGGATCTTCACAGAACCCAGCCTTTATCCTTGTCACCCCCGCGGTACCGAGTCCTGGAGTTTTCTCATGCCCCATGAAGGCAACCTGCTACAAGCCGCTGTCGTGTTTCTGATGGCGGCCGTGCTCATCGTCCCGCTGGCCAAGCGCCTGCAACTGGGGGCAGTTCTGGGCTACCTGTTTGCCGGGGTGATCATCGGCCCGTCGGTGCTGGGCCTGATCGACAACCCGCAAAGCGTCGCGAACATTTCCGAACTCGGCGTGGTGTTGCTGCTGTTCATCATCGGTCTGGAGCTGTCGCCGCGCCGCTTGTGGGTGATGCGCAAATCCGTGTTCGGCGTGGGTCTGGCGCAAGTGCTGCTGACCGGCTCGGTGATTGGCGTGGTGGCGCTGTGGGGTTTTGCCCAACCGCTGAACACTGCGATCGTCCTGGGCCTGGGCCTGGCGCTGTCGTCCACGGCATTCGGCCTGCAAAGCCTGGCTGAACGCAAGGAGCTGACCAGCCCCCACGGGCGGCTGGCGTTCGCCATCCTGTTGTTTCAGGACATCGCTGCAATCCCCTTGATTGCCATGGTGCCGTTGCTTGCCGGTGGCGATCACAGCACCACCGCCAGCGAAAACCTGAACCACGGCCTGCAAGTGCTGGCCAGCATCGCCGTGGTGGTGATCGGCGGGCGTTATCTGCTGCGACCAGTGTTTCGCGTGGTGACCAAAACCGCGCTGCCAGAAGTCTCCACCGCCACGGCGTTGCTGGTGGTGATCGGCACGGCCTGGCTGATGGAACTGGTTGGCATTTCCATGGCCCTGGGCGCCTTCCTCGCCGGCCTGCTGCTGGCGGATTCCGAGTATCGCCATGAACTGGAAGCCCAGATCGAACCGTTCAAGGGCCTGTTGCTCGGGCTGTTTTTCATCAGCGTCGGCATGGGTGCGAACCTGAGCCTGTTGCTGAGCACACCGGTCGCCGTGCTGGGCCTGACCCTGCTGTTGATCGCGATCAAACTGCCGCTGCTGTTTATTGTCGGTCGACTGGCCGGCGGCTTGAACAAGGTCAGTGCGATCCGCCTGGGTATCGTGTTGGCCGCCGGTGGTGAATTTGCCTTTGTGGTGTTCAAGATCGGTCGCGATCATGGGCTGTTCGCGGCAGAGCTATATGACTTGCTGGTGTTGACCATCACCCTGTCCATGGCCGTGACGCCGCTGTTGCTGCTGGTTTGCGCGCGCCTGGTCAGCCCGAAAGTGCAACCGGTGGAAGTACCGGAGAAGTTCCGCGAAATCGACACCGACGCGCCACGGGTGGTGATCGCCGGCATGGGTCGCATGGGCCAGATCATTGCGCGGATTTTGCGCGCACAGAACATCAAGTTCGTGGCCCTCGACACCTCGGTGGAAACCATCGAACTGTCCCGCAGTTTTGGTGGCGTGCCGGTGTTCTATGGCGACCCGATGCGCCCGGAAATACTCAGCGCGGCCAAGGTCGGGGAAGCCGAGTATTTCGTGATCGCCACCGACGACCCGGACACCAACATCAAGACCGCCGAACTGGTGCGCAAGCTCTATCCGGACATGAAGATCATCGCCCGTGCCCGTAACCGTCAGCACGTGCATCGGCTGATGGACGTCGGCGCTCACGCCGTGCGCGAAACCTATTATTCGAGCCTGGAAATGAGCCGGCAAACCCTGATCGGGCTGGGATTGACCCAGGTCCAGGCGGATGCACGGATCAAACGCTTCAAGCAGCACGACGAAGAGGTGCTTGAAGCCCAGCATGCGGTGTACGACGACGCAGTGAAAGTGCTGCAGACAGCGCAGGAAGCGCGAGCGGAACTGGCCAGGTTATTCGAGTCGGATCAACTGCAGGAGCAAGCAGGCACAAAATGAGGTGAATCTGAGGGCCCCTTCGCGAGCAGGCTCGCTCCTACACTGGATCATTGTCGCTTATACGCTCTTCTGTGGGAGCGAGTCTGCTCGCGAAGAACGATAACGCGGTGTGATGGATCAACAACAATTGCCAAGGAGCCACCATGGCTGACAAACCCTCTCCG
The DNA here is from genome assembly GCF_949767415.1 of Pseudomonas sp. IT-196MI5. Taxonomy (NCBI): domain Bacteria; kingdom Pseudomonadati; phylum Pseudomonadota; class Gammaproteobacteria; order Pseudomonadales; family Pseudomonadaceae; genus Pseudomonas; species Pseudomonas sp. IT-196MI5. Next base: position 26,030 of record NZ_CATKPZ010000019.1, on the reverse strand, counting down.
GCCCTCAAGGAAATCTTCAACACCGAGCGCCTCCAGCACATCGCCAGCGAAATGACCGCGGTCTATCCGCCATTCGAGGCCAGGCGCTTCCTGAATCTGGCCCAATCCGGCCTGGCGGATCTCAGCGTCATGCAGCGCATGGCCCGGGTCAGCGAGTGCCTGCACGCCGTGCTACCCCTGGACTACGAGGCGTCGCTGCAAGTGCTGCGCGCCCTCGCCCCGCGCCTCAACAGCGGCTTCGTCAGCATGTGCCTGCCGCACTATGTCGCCAGCTACGGCGCCCATGCGTTCGATCAGTCGATGGAGGCGCTGAAGTACTTCACCGCCTTCGGCTCCTCGGAATTCGCGATCCGTCATTTTCTGCGCAGCGACCTCGATCGCTCACTCAAGCTGATGCACGACTGGTCGCTGGATGACAACGAACACGTACGCCGCCTGGCCAGCGAAGGCTGCCGGCCACGCCTGCCCTGGTCATTCCGGCTGGAGCCCATCCAGGCCGATCCGACACTCGCCGCGAACATCCTCGACAACCTGAAGGCCGACACCAGCCTGTACGTGCGCAAATCCGTGGCCAACCACCTCAACGACATCACCAAGGATCACCCCGACTGGGTGCTGGACCTGATCGAAGGCTGGGCGCTGGACAACAGGCACAGCGCATGGATCGCCAGGCACGCCCTGCGCAGCCTGATCAAACAGGGCAACCGGCGGGCACTGGCGATCATCGGCGCGGGCGGCAAGCCCGAAGTCGAGATCGTCGGTGTGAAAGTCGAACCGCCGGTGATTGGCCTGGGAGAAAAGATCACCCTGTCGTTTGCCGTCAAATCCACCGTTGAAAGCAGTCAGCGTCTGGTGATCGACTATGCCATCGACTACGTCAAGGCCAATGGAAGCACTTCGGCGAAGGTGTTCAAGCTCAAGGCGCTGACCCTGCCCGGCAACGCCGTCGAAGCCGTCAGCCGTGGTCAGCAGATCAAGGAGCTGACTACCCGCCGGCATTATGCGGGGCGGCATGCGGTGCATGTCATGGTCAATGGTGAAAGGCTGGCCAGCACGGCGTTCGAGATTGTTGGTTAAGCCGTAGGATCAATTCTGGATGGGCCGACGCCATCGCGAGCAAGCTCGCTCCCACAGGGGAGCGCATTCCAATGTGGGAGCGAGCTTGCTCGCGATGGCGTCAGCTCAGGCACCGAGGGAGACTGCCCCTAGCAACAACCCCTGCTCCCGCTCACACAACTGCACCACATAATCCCACAACACCCGCAACCGCACCGATTTGTGCAGCTCCCGGCGGGTGCTGATCCAGTAGCTGCGCTGGATGCTTTCGTCCGGCAACAACGGCACCAGCCCCGGATCAGCACTGGCCATGTAGCACGGCAACACGGCAATCCCCAGGCCTGAGCGCGCCGCCTGTTGCTGGGCGATCACGCTGGTGCTGTGAAACACCACCTGCGGGTTGCGGCAGAAGCTGTTGAGGAACATCAGTTCCTGGCTGAACAGCAAATCATCGACATAGCCGATCCAGGCGTGGCGCCCCAGGTCCTCACGACTGCGCAACGGTGGCGAGCGGTCGAGGTAGTCCTGGCTGGCATACAACGCCAGGCGATAGTCGGTGAGCTTGCGGGTGACCAGCATATCGGCGGCCGGGCGCTCGAGGTGGATGCTGATTTCCGCCTCGCGGTTGAGGATGCTGACAAAACGCGGCACCGCCACCAGCTCCACTTCCAGCCCCGGATAGCGTTCGAACAAGCCGTTCATGCGACTGGCCAAGAACATGATGCCCAGCCCTTCGGTCACCCCGACGCGGATCTTGCCCAGCGGCGCGGTGGACTGGGTGATTTCCTCCTGGGCCAGCAACGCCACGTTCTCCATCGCCTCGGCGTGTTTAAGCAATGCCTCGCCCGCCGGGGTCATCTCGTAACCCTGGGCATGCTGGACGAACAACGCCGTACCGAGGCTCTTTTCGATGGCCTCGATGTGCCGCGCCACGGTGGCATGGGTGGTGTTCAGTCGGCGGGCGGCCGTGAGCAAACGCCCGCTGCGCTGCAATTCGAGAAAAAACCGCAGGTCATTCCAGTCGAACATGAATCGTCCTTGTTCTTTGCCGTTCGGGATGCTGTTTAAAAACGCACAGCGGCTGCGCAAAAACTAACATTCTTTTGACGAAAGCTAACAACTAGGATGACAGACAACAAGAACAACAAAACGAGATCAGGGATGCAGACTTCTCTGGATGAATACGATTACATCGTGGTCGGGGCCGGGCCGGCCGGGTGTCTGCTGGCCAATCGACTGTCGGCCAACCCGCAACATCGTGTGTTGCTGCTCGAAGCCGGCGGCCGCGACAACTATGCGTGGATTCACATCCCCGTGGGTTACCTCTACTGCATCGGCAACCCGCGCACCGACTGGTGCTTCAAGACCGAAGCGCAACCGGGCCTGCAAGGTCGCGCCCTGAGCTACCCGCGCGGCAAGGTGCTGGGTGGCTGCTCCTCGATCAATGGCATGATCTACATGCGCGGCCAGGCCGGCGACTACGACCGCTGGGCCGCCGACGGCAACCCTGGCTGGAGCTGGCAGGACGTGCTGCCGCTGTTCAAGCACAGTGAAAACCACTTTGCCGGCGCCGCCGAATTTCACGGCGCGGCGGGCGAATGGCGGGTCGAACGCCAGCGTCTTTCGTGGCCGATTCTCGACGCCTTCCGCAGCGCCGCCGAGCAAAGCGGCATCGCCAGCATCGATGACTTCAACCAGGGCGACAACGAAGGTTGCGGTTACTTCCAGGTCAATCAGAAGGCCGGCATCCGCTGGAACGCGTCCAAGGCCTTTCTCAAACCCATTCGCCAGCGTCCCAATCTCACCGTGCTGACCGGTGTCGAAGTCGACCGCGTGCGGCTGGACAATGGCCGCGCCTCGGCGGTCAGCACCCGCTGGCAAGGTCAGGCGAAAACCTTCAAGGCACGCAAGGAAATCGTCCTGTGTGCCGGCTCGGTCGGCTCGCCCGGCATCCTGCAACGCTCCGGCATCGGCCCGCGTCCACTGCTGGAGCGGCTGGGCATTGGCGTCGCCCATGAGCTACCCGGTGTGGGTGGCAACCTGCAGGATCACCTGCAACTGCGGCTGATCTACAAGCTGGAAAATGCCCGCACCCTGAATCAGATTGCCGGCAGCCTGTGGGGCAAGCTGGGCATGGGCCTGCGCTACCTGTATGACCGCAGCGGCCCGCTGTCCATGGCGCCGAGCCAATTGGGCGCCTTTGCCCGTTCGGGGCCGGAGCAGACTTCAGCCAACCTCGAATATCACGTACAACCGCTGTCGCTGGAGCGCTTTGGCGAACCGTTGCACGCGTTCCCGGCGTTCACCGCTTCGGTCTGCGATTTGCGCCCGCAAAGCCGTGGCCGGGTGGACATCCGCTCGGCCAACCCGCAAGAAGCACCGCTGATTCAACCCAATTACCTGAGCCACCCGCAAGACCTGCGGGTCGCCGCCGATGCCATTCGCCTGACCCGGCGCATCGTCGCCGCACCGGCCCTGCGCGCCTTCAATCCCGTGGAATATCTGCCCGGCGACAGCCTGCAAAGCGAAGAACAGCTGCACGAAGCCGCCGCGCGGATCGGCACCACGATTTTCCATCCGGTAGGCACCTGCCGCATGGGCAACGACGCCGACGCCGTGGTCGATGCGCAGCTCAAGGTGCATGGCATCCCCGGTCTGCGCATCGCCGACGCCTCGATCATGCCGCGCATCACCTCGGGCAACACCTGCTCGCCGACACTGATGATTGCCGAGAAGGCGGCGCAGATGATCCTCGACCCCGCTGCAAACACAATCCCTGTAGGAGCGAGCCTGCTCGCGAAAGCGGTGGATCAGCCAGCATAAACGTTGAATGGAACGACGCCATCGCGAGCAGGCTCACTCCTACAAGGAACACGCAACACCAGTGGAACAACAAAAACAATCACTGTGAGGGATACCGGTATGTCAGAACACGTTCAATCCCTGGAAGCCGTGCGCAGCGCCGGCACCAGTCAGGAAACCCAGAAAGTCATCTTTGCCTCATCCCTCGGGACGGTCTTCGAGTGGTACGACTTTTTCCTCTATGGCGCCCTCGCGGCGGTGATCAGCAAGCAATTTTTCGCCGGGGTCAACGACACCACGGCGTTCATCTTCGCGCTGATGGCCTTCGCCGCCGGCTTCATCGTCCGGCCGTTCGGTGCGCTGGTATTCGGTCGGCTGGGGGACATGATCGGGCGCAAGTACACCTTCCTCGCCACCATCATCCTCATGGGCCTGGCGACGTTCTGCGTCGGGCTGCTGCCGACCTACGCCAGTATCGGCATCGCTGCGCCGATCATCCTGGTGGTGTTGCGCATGCTCCAGGGCCTGGCCCTGGGCGGTGAATACGGCGGCGCCGCGACCTATGTCGCCGAGCACGCGCCCATCGGCAAGCGCGGTTTCCACACCAGCTGGATTCAATCCACCGCGACCCTGGGCCTGCTACTGTCGCTGCTGGTGGTGCTGGGCTGCCGCTACTTCACCGGCGATCAGTTCGAAATCTGGGGCTGGCGCATTCCGTTCCTGTTTTCCATCGTGCTGCTGGGCATCTCGACCTGGATTCGCCTGAGCCTGCACGAGTCGCCGGCCTTCGTGAAAATGAAAGAGGAAGGCAAGCTGTGCAAACAGCCGATTCGCGACTCCTTCGGTAAATGGGAAAACCTCAAAGTGGTGCTGATCGCGCTGTTCAGCATCAATGCCGGGCAAGCGGTGACCTTCTACGCCGCACAATTCTATGTGCTGTTCTTCCTCACCCAGTTCCTGAAAATGGACCCGGCCGTGGCCAACGGTTTGCTGATTGTCAGCGTTATCATTGGCGCGCCATTTTTCATTTTCTTTGGCTGGCTGTCGGACAAGGTCGGGCGCAAACCGGTGCTGATGATCGGCTTGCTGCTGGCCACCGCGCTGTACTTCCCGATCTTCAAGACCCTCGCCCACTACGCCAACCCGGCCATCGACCAGGCCAGCCGCCAGGCACCGATCACCGTGATGGCCGACCCGGCCACCTGCACCTTCCAGTTCGACCCGGTGGGCAAGGCGAAATTCGACAGCCCGTGCGACAAGGTCAAGACCTTCCTGGTCAAGCAGGGCCTGCCGTACCAGAGCGCAGCGGCCCCGGCCGGCAGTGGCGTGCAGGTCAGCGTCGGCGACGTGAAGATCGATGGTTTCGACGAAGCCGCCCTGCGCGGTGCCGTGACCCTCGCCGGCTACCCGCAACAGGCGGACATGCAGCAGATCAACAAGCCGATGATCGTGGCGCTGATCGTCGCGCTGATCATTATCTCCGCGATGTGCTACGGCCCGCTGGCGGCGCTGATGGTCGAACTGTTCCCGACCCGCATCCGCTACACCTCGATGTCCTTGCCCTACCACATCGGCAACGGCTGGTTCGGCGGCTTCCTGCCGACCGTGTCATTCGCGCTGGTGGTGTACACCGGGGACATCTTCTACGGGCTGTGGTATCCGGTGGTGATCACCGGGGTGAGCCTGGTAGTGGGGATGCTGTGCTTGCGTGAGACGCGCAACGTGGATCTCGACAAGAACTGAGGTCATAGCTCGCGACGAGGGAGCAGGCTCCCTCGTCGCGCCGGTCAGCCCCGATCAAACTTCGGCATCAAGCAACTCGAACTTCACCTGATCCGGATAGAACGCCATGTACCCGCGGATTTGCTCCACCGACACCTTGGGGTCCTCGTAACTCCACACCGCGTTGGCAGCTTCATGCCCTGGCACCTGCAAACTGAAATAGCTGGCATCGCCCTTGTACGGGCAATAACTGGTGTGATCGGTGCGGGCGAAATACTTCTCGTCGATATCCTCGCGCGGCACGTAGTACACCGGCGGATAGTTGGCCTCCAGCAACACCAGGGCCCGCGCCGAGGCGGCCACTTGAATACCGTGAAACCTTACCAGCAGGCAGCCAGGCTGCTCGGCGATGGTGATGACAGGGCTAGGACCGGAGCTTTTCATGGAATGCGTTCCTCATGACGGTGATGGACCTGCAAATCGATGATGTGGGAGCGTGGCTTGCCCGCGATGGGCTGCGCAGCGGCCCCAAAACCTGAGACCACGATTCATCAGGTATAACCCAAGTTTCACCCTCGCGACGGCTTCGCAGCCGAACGGGAGCGACACACCAGGCTGTACATCCATACAGATAAAGATTGCTCCATCGTCCATCAACCGCCATTCTGTGCACCTCTCGCACATTGATCGACGATGGTGGTTATGCGGCTGTACCTCTGTGAAAAACCTTCCCAGGCCAAAGACATCGCGGCAGTCCTCGGCGCCCGGCGCCGGGGCGATGGCTGTTGGCTGGGAACGGACGTCACGGTGACCTGGTGCATCGGCCATCTGCTGGAAACCGCACCGCCGGACGCCTATGACGCACGCTACAAGCGCTGGGTGCTGGCGGACCTGCCGATCATTCCCGAAAAGTGGAAAATGACCGTCAAGCCGCGCACCGCCAGCCAGTACAAGGCGGTCAAGCGTCTGCTCGGTGAAGCATCCGAACTGATCATTGCCACCGACGCCGACCGCGAGGGCGAGATGATCGCCCGGGAACTGGTGGAACATTGCCGCTATCGCGGGCCGATCCGCCGACTCTGGTTGTCGGCGCTGGACGATGCGTCCATCCGCAAGGCCCTGGCGGCACTCAAACCGGGGAACGAAACCTTCAGTCTCTATCACTCGGCCCTGGGGCGTTCCCGGGCCGACTGGCTGATCGGCATGAACATGAGCCGGCTGTTCACCCTGCTGGGGCGCCAGTCCGGCTATCAGGGCGTGTTGCCGGTCGGCCGGGTGCAAACGCCGACCTTGCGCCTGGTGGTGGATCGCGATCGCAGCATCGCCGACTTCGTGCCCGTCCCCTATTGGGCCATCGACGTGCAACTGCTGCACAACGGCACCGCGTTCACCGCGCAATGGCGCGCGGCATCGGAGGTTTGCGACGATCAGGACCGCTGCCTGAACCAGGCGCTGGCGCAACAAGCGGCGGCCGCCATGCGCGGCGCGGCCAGTGCGCGGGTGATCAAACTGCGCACCGAGCGGATGCGCGAAGTGGCCCCGCTGCCGTTCGACCTGGGCACCCTGCAGGAGGTCTGCTCGAAGAAGCTCGGCCTCGGCGCCCAGGAAACCCTCGACATCGCCCAGGCGCTGTACGAAACCTACAAAGTCATTACCTATCCGCGCAGTGATTGCGGCTACTTGCCCCTCAGCCAGCACAGCGAAGCACCGGCCATTCTGGCGGCGTTGCGCCAGGCCGATCCGGCGTTGAACGCCTTGCACGATCACCTGGATCCGCAACGACGCTCACGGGCCTGGAACGATGCCAAGGTCAGCGCTCACCACGGCATCATCCCCACCGCTGCGGCGAAGAATCTCGACAAGCTGGCGGGCAAACAGCGCGCGGTCTACACCCTGATCCGCGCGCGATATCTGGCGCAATTCCTGCCCAATCACGAATACGACCGCACCCAGGCCGACTTCGACTGCGCCGGCGAGGCCCTGCGCGCTGTCGGCAAGCAGATCATCGAGCCTGGCTGGAAACGCGCCCTGCCAGAAGCGCTGGCGCAGGCCAAGGGGCGCGAAGCTCCCGCGCCGCAGACCCTGCCCAACCTGGCCGAAGGCATCGATTGCGCAGTGGCCGGCGTGCAACTCAAGGACCTCTGGACCCAGCCGCCGAAGCCGTTCACTGAGGGCGATCTGATCAAGGCGATGAAGAATGTCGCCAAACTGGTGGAAGACCCGCTGCTCAAGCAAAAACTCAAGGACACCACCGGCATCGGCACCGAAGCGACTCGCGCGTCGATCATCCAGGGCCTGCTCGACCGTGGTTATCTGGTCAAGCACGGCAAGGCCCTGGCCGCCACTCCTGCCGCGTTCAGCCTGATCGACGCCGTACCGCGGGCCATCGCCGATCCGGGCACCACGGCGATCTGGGAACAGGCCCTGGACATGGTGCAAAGCGGGGAAATGAGCCTGGAAGACTTCGTCACCAAACAGGCGGCGTGGATGAGCAAGCAAGTCAGCCGTTGCGCCGGGCTGAGCATGACCATCAGCGGCCCACCGCCCACCGGTTCCGCCGCAGCCCCATGGAAGAAAAAACGCAAAGGCGCTCCGCGCAAACCAGCGAGCGGCACCAGGCGCAGGGCAAAACCGGCAAGCAACTCTCAAACCTGACACCGAACCTTGTGGCGAGGGGGCTTGCCCCCGTTGGGTGGCGAAGCCGCCCCAAATCCATTCGCCGCCGTTTGCCAGATAAACCGCAGCGCCTGATTGACGACTGCTGCGCAGCCGAACGGGGGCAAGCCCCCTCGCCACAGGCAAGCCCCCTCGCCACAGATTACTTGTCGCCAACCATAATGAATGGTGTCCCCGCCCCGGCGTATCTGGAGCCAACCCTTATGTCTTCGATAGAACTGCACGCCGCCCAACGCGATGAGCTGGAAACCATCGAGAATCTGATGCAGTTCTACGCCTACGACTTCAGCGAATGGTTGCCGCTGAAACTGGGCGAATACGGTTTCTTCAACATCCTGCCCATGCCGGACTACTGGCGAAACCCGGCCACCCGCCCCTTCCTGATCAAGGTCGACGCAGAACTGGCCGGCTTCGTAACCGTGGATAACCAGGTCCATCTACCCGGTGCCGAGTACAACATCGGCTATCTGTTTGTCAGTCGACGCTTCCGTGGCCGTGGTGTCGCACGATTTGTCGTTTCCACTCTCTTGAGCCAATTCCCCGGTCAATGGCAGATTTTCCACATCGAGGCGAACCAGCCGGCGCGCCTGTTCTGGGCCGCCGTGATGCCGGGGCTCGACATTGGCCGACTCACCTTGCATCAGCAGGCGGTTGACCGCCATCCCTGCACTTTTTACCGCTTTGAGTGTCCGCCTTTGTCGTCCTGAGCGACATGCCCTCGACTTCCCCGCTAATTCCGAACAGCTTTGTCCGACAATATGTAGTGACCAAAAATATTCACTACAAAACCGTTGACGCCTCCGATTTGCCCTTGCATGATGCAGACGTCTCCCCGATCGGGAGTACAGGCAACACGTTTGAGCAAGCTCGTCTGACCGCCGAGCTGTTTTTTCCGGATACACGCTGCCCACAAGGCAGATTGAAGAAGCTGACCTGGCCTGAACGTCCAGTACAAGGGCGAGAAGTCTTGGCGAGCAATCCTCATGATGCTTGTGGCCGACCCTGAAAACGTCGGCAGTGGCCTTAAGGTTTTCGCCGCTTCTCTTCGTTGTGACGCTATTGCGTAGCAGTTATTCAACACGACTACATGCAGCAGACGCAGGACCCCGCCCGATAAGGCGGTCGAACGCTGACGTCCTGGTTTCGGTGCCAGGGATCAACTAACCGATGGGCTACCTGTATTAGCGAATCAACTTTGAAAGATCACCAATTGGTCAAGGGGCTTTATGATGAATCTGAACAATCAACCAACTATCGATGAACTGGCTCGTATCTTCGCTGCAAAGAAAGACAGCCACGACAACCACATTCTCTGGATCAGCAAATGTGGCCAGGTGCATATCGATTGCCTGTCGCCGCATGCCCATGAAGCAGAGTTTGACCAGAACAACCAGAACCTGCTCGCCCGACTGAAGATGTACCGTCGCGGCCAGGGCTATGTCGGCAAGAAGGCCGCGGCCGACAAGGACTTCATCGGTAATGTTCTGCAAACCCTGAAACAGGCCTGGGCCTCGATGCAGGATCAGAACGAAGTTCGGGTGATTGACCGGTTCTACTAATTGAAATGAGTCATTACTGACTTATTGATAAACAAGGCCTGCTCCCAAAAAGGAGCAGGCTTTTTTATGTCTGCTAAATAACCAATGTGGGAGCGAGCTTGCTCGCGATAGCGGGCTGTCAGTCACATCAATGGTGAATGTGCTACCGCAATCGTCGGATCGCCGCCCGGAGCAAGCTCGCTCCCACAGGTATTTGGGCCAATCAAAAAAGATCAGCGCCGATCACCAGCTCCACAAACGCCACCGCCGCCGCACTGTGGTAGTTGTTCTTGCGCCGCAGCAACGCGGCGCCGCGTTCAGGCGCTGCGCCCAGCATGGAAAGTTTGCGCAATGCCCGATCCTGAGTAGCGATGGGTTCCGGCAGGATGGTGGCGATGGCGGAATGTCGGACGACTTCCAGCAGCGTATTGACCGAATTCACTTCAATCACAACCTTGGGCGTGATGTGCGCCTGCGCGAAATATTCATCGATGCACGTGCGGGTGATGTAGTCCGGGGTCAGCAGTGCAAACTCAAGCTGAGCCACCTCCTGCGCAGACAACGCCGCCTGATGCTCATATAGCGGATGATCGCGCCCAACCATCAACCCCAGGGTTTCGGTAAAGGCCGGAATCGATTCGATGTCGGTGCTTCTCACCTGATCGAACGCAATCGCGATATCCAGCGAATCATCCGCCAGACCTGCCTCGATTTCGTTCATCGACAACTCGAATATCTCCAGGTGGATGTTCGGGTAACGCGTCATGTAGTCGCGCACCAGCGGCCCTACCAGATAGGCCATGAAGGTCGGCGTCATGGCCAGGCGCAGGTTCCCGCGGGACAAATCCTTCACGTCATGCAACGCACGCTTGCCCGCCTCCAGCTCCACCAGTACCCGCCGCGCGCATGCAATGTAAGCCTCGCCGGCATCGGTGGGTTTGACCGTGCGCGAGGTGCGGTCGAACAGGCTCACACCGAGGGATTCTTCCAGCTGGCGGATCTGCTGCGACAAGGTCGGCTGGGACACGTGCAGCACCTCGGCGGCGCGGGTGAAACCACCCTGGTCGGCCACCGCCAGCAGATAACGCAAATGTCGAAGCAACATGGGATTCTCCATCTATAGGCAGTGCTTATGGCTTGCATTGTATATCGGTCTTGGACGCTATGGATGGGTCGGCAGAAGATGGCCCCACACCCAAGCTACACCCCTTCCGATAGGAGAATCACCATGCAACAGTCCCATGCCTATAACGACCCAAGCCTGGCCCTGACCACTTCTGTCCTGGACGCCAAGACGCGCAAAAACCTGTCGTGGCAGGACCTGGCCGACGGCACTGGGTTGAGCCTGGCCTACGTCACCGCCGCCCTGCTCGGTCAACACCCGCTGCCTGAAAGCGCTGCCAAAGTGGTCGGCGACAAGCTGGAACTGGACGCCGACGCCGTAGCCCGGCTGCAGATCATCCCGCTGCGCGGCAGCCTCTCGGGCGTGCCGACCGACCCGACCATCTACCGCTTCTACGAAATGATCCAGATCTACGGCACCACCCTCAAAGCCCTGGTTCATGAGCAGTTCGGCGACGGCATCATCAGCGCGATCAACTTCAAGCTCGACATGAAGAAAGTCGAAGATCCGGAAGGTGGCTCCCGCGCCGTCATCACTCTCGACGGCAAGTTCCTGCCCCTGCGTCCTTTCTAAATTGATACCGGCCCGCACACCCTGTGCGGGCCGAACCCTGCTCATCCATGAGGAAACGATCATGAAAGCGCTCATCGACGGCTTTTTGAAGTTCCAGAAAGAAGCCTTTCCCCAACGCACCGACCTGTTCAAACACCTGGCCACCACCCAACATCCAGGCACGCTGTTCATCACCTGTTCCGACAGCCGTGTCGTGCCGGAACTGCTCACCCAACAAGAACCCGGTGAACTGTTCGTGATCCGTAACGCCGGCAACATCGTGCCGTCCTACAGTCCGCATCCGGGTGGTGTGTCGGCCACGGTCGAATACGCCGTCGCTGTGCTCGGCGTGACTGACATCGTGATCTGCGGCCATTCGGACTGCGGCGCCATGACGGCCGTGGCCAAGTGCACCTGCATGGATCACCTGCCCGCCGTCAGCGGCTGGCTGCAACATGCCGAGTCGGCGAAAGTGATCAACGAAGCCCGGCCACACACCAGTGAGGCGGCCAAGGTCAGTTCGATGGTTCGGGAGAATGTCATCGCCCAACTGGCCAACATCCAGACACACCCGAGTGTGCGATTGGCTCAGGAAAAAGGCCTGTTGAACCTGCATGGCTGGGTGTACGACATCGAGACCGGTTCGATCGACGCACTGGATGCCGGCAGCCGGAGCTTCGTGTCGCTGGTCGAGCATCCGGGCACTTGTGCCGTATCAGCCAAGGCGATCAAAGCCGCGTGATCATAACCGCGGTCTGATCAAGAAAGTGACCGCCCTTGCAGCGGTCACAGGTTCTGTCAGCTCAGCGTTTGACGCCCAGATCGACCTGGGTCATGCGGCTGCGAATGGTGAACACGCCATCACCCGAGAGAATCGCACTGCGCGCAAACAGGCGCCCGCTTTCCCAGTTCGAAAGCCCCAGTTCGGGCTTGTTCAACGCGTACTGGCCGTCGACCCATCGGGTAATGCCATTGCCGACAAAAGGCGCGTTGACCGCGTTGTAGAAACGCTCATGGGCCTCGGCACTTTCACTGATCAGGGACACGGTGAATTGCGGACTGTAGCGATTGAACAAGGCAATGGCGCTGTCCAGGTCGTCGACGATTTTCAGGCTGACTTCCGGGGTTTCTTCCCACTCCCACTCGCGGCCCAATTGGTCTTGTGCCAACGGCTCGGCCTGCGCCTCGGTCTGATAGCCTTCGGCGCGGTACACCTGGACGGTTGCAGCCAGCCAGTCTTGCGGCAAATGCGACTCGCTGCCTTCGACGATGTGCAGTTTGCAGCCCTGCCCCCGTGCGGTGCCGGCCTGTTTGAGTGCGTCAAGGAACAGCGGCACCAGTTCAGCGGCCCGGTCGCGGTGAATCAGGCAGACGTTCAGGGTGTTGCAGACCTTGCGGTCCAGGGAGTTGCGCACCACGGCGGCAAAACGCGGGGCGTCGGCATCGGCGTTGGCGATCAGCCACGCACCACCGGTGCCGTGCAGGCTGACCGCCGTACCGGCCTGCTGCGCGATGCTGCCCAACTGGCTGACGGCGCGCCCCGAACCACGGGCCACTGCCAATGAAAGGCGCCGGTCAGCGAACATCGCCCAACCGGCGGCGTGGTTGACACTTTCCACCAGTGACACCGCACCGGCCGGCAAGCCGGCGTCGCTCAGCGCAGGGTTCAGTGCATGGGTGACGATCGCCTGGGCCGTGCCCAACGCATCACTGCCGATGCGCAGTACGGCGGTGTTGCCCGTGCGCAATACACCGGCCGCATCGGCAAACACATTCGGCCGGCCCTCGAAGACGAACGCGACGATGCCCAGCGGCGAGACCACTTGTTCGACTTTCCAGCCATCATGCTCGACGCAACTGATCACCTTGCCACGGCTGGCCGCGGCATCACGCCAGGCGCGCAGGCCGGCGATCATGTCGCGACGCATGCGCTCATCGGCCAGCAACCGGGTGGTCGAGCGACCGCGCGCCTTGGCCCGTTCGATGTCGGCCAGGTTGGCGGCCTCGATCAAGGCCCAGCATTCCGGGGTTTCCAGGCGTTGGGCAAACAGATCGAAGAAGGCGCTGATCGCTTGATCGGACACCGCCGACAGCGCGGTAAACGCCGCTTCGGCGCGCTCGATCGCGACGCTGGCCGCTTGCCGGTCCGCCACGGGGATCAGCAGCAACTCGCCGCTGACCTGCTCCACCAGCAGGTGGTCACCGGGCTGGAAGCGCTGCGCCAGTTCGGGGCTGACGACAGTGACACGATTACCGGCGAAAGGGATGGGCGTGCCAGCGATTAGACGTTCGAGCGCAAGAGACATGAAGCGGTATCACCATGCTGTGGGCGGTTGGAAAATGTATAGCAATTTCCCTGTGGGTGCGAGCTGTGGCGAGGGGGCTTGTTGGAGCGCCGCACCGCCCCGTTTGAATGCGCAGCGACTCGATTCGCGGCAGCTATCAGTACCCCTCTGCTCTCGCCCGGCTTCCGGAACATGAGCGATTTGCCAGCGCTACGACACAGGATCATGACAACTCGAAGTTGATCCTGGCTATATCGAGTTGCTCCAGGGCCTGAGTCGAATAGTTCAAGCTGCGGACTTGATCGGTCTTATCCACCATGCGGGCCCCCTCACCGTTGAGTGACATCGTCATTGCGTCCTCTCCCCCGTCGCTCTTCCAGCAACGTTCTCGGCAACACAAACCCTTCAAAACTGCGCTGGGTAATCGGGTTGTTAGCCTTCTGCGCCCCAATCCGATAACGCATCAGCCCCTCGGCAACGGCAAAGGTCAGGTCCACGCTGGTGTCGGTGCGCCCATTGAGGTGCCCGCGACTGAGCAGGCGGAACAACGACCACGGCCCGCGATAGCTCAGGCTGGCGGTGTTGCCGGTGCTGTGCACCAGGGTCAGTTGGCTGCCGTTGGTGTTGCCCAAACTGTTGGGCCACACCAGCCCGGTGCGTTGCGGTGCGCCGTGTTGGTAAGGGATGAGTTGGCCATCAACGCTGAGCATGCTGCTCAGGCGGGTCGCGCTCAGGGCCAAGGGTTCGATGGTGAGTTGCACGGCCAATTGGCCGTCTGGGCTGAAGAAGGTTTCGCGTATGCGCTCAGCCTTTTCAAGTTGCTCAAGCACTTCCTGGCGCACCCAGTGGCCGGCCGGGTCCCCGGTGGACAGGCTGTCCAGATTATCCTTGAGGAACACATTCAAGTATTGGTCCTGGAACTGTTGCAGGCGCCCTTTCGGGCCGAAGAAGGCGACGAAGTCTTCCAGCGAAGCATCCTCGCCCGGTTTTAACGGATAGCGACTGGCCAGGCGGTCGCGATAGAAACTGTAAACTTCGCTGTCCCAACGTTTTTCCAGTTCGCGCAACGCGGTGATGACCAGCACTTGGGCACTCTGTGCGGCCAATTGGTTGACGTGCCGGTTCAAGGGCTCGGGCAGACCCGAAGCAATGCGTTGCAGGTTGCGGATAGGGTCTGGATTGGTCTGGGAAAACCGGGCAAGCACCACGCCCAGCGCGGCCTTGCCAGGGCTCGGTTGATCCTGCACACCTTTGACATAGTCGTAGACGGCATTGATCGCGCCCAGGGTTTCTTCGTAGTAAGACGGCTTGTCCCGCTGAGCGTTGAGCAGCCCGGACAACCCCGCAAACGCCCGGTGAATGCCCAGCGCCTGATTGCGCCCGGCCTCATCGCCAATGGGCAGTTCCTCCTTGCCGGTGACCGGCGGGTAGATCAGCGTGTTGTCGCGCACGGTTTCCAACAGGCGGCGCAACGGCGCGGCCGGGCCGGTGACCTGCCCCAGCACTTCGAGGGTCTGGGCCAGATCGGTGAAGTCGGTGACGGCGAACTGGTTCAGCGCGCGGCGCCAGCTGTCGACATAGTCGGCGCTGTACAAGGCCCGCAGCCGTTCGGTCAGCACCCGGCGGTCGGCGTCGGAATAGTCCAGGCTGCGGCGCTCGCCCAGCACCCATTGGTCGATCAACGCCAACTCGGTAACGTTCTGGCTGTTGGGTTCGAAGTAGTCACGAAAGCCCCGCGCGGTCAGCAAGGGTGGCAGCGTGAGGTTTTCGTCCAGCGCCGCGCCACTGTCACGGTCGCTCAAGGGGCGGTAGACCACGTCGAAGGCCGGGCCGATTTCGTTGCGTAGGTCCAGTTCACCATGCAGGCGATCCTGCGCCTGTTGTCGCAGAGTCATGTACACCCGTTGCGCCATGGGCAGCTTGCGCAGTTGCTGTTGGGTCTGCGTGATCAGCGCGCGGTGTTCGGGTAGCTCGACGTCGGCGTAGGTCAGCGCATAGGTCAGATGGCGCATCAAGGCCGCCTGGCGCTGGCCCTGCCCCGGATAGGCTTGTTGCCATTGCAGGGCCATCCATTGCGCGACAATGTCCGGACGGCGGTTGTTGCGGTCCTCGATCATGCGGTACACGCGCAAGGCGGCGAGCTGTTCGTCACTGCCCGGTTCGGCACGGCGAATGACCTCCACTGCGCCCTCGGCAATGGCTGGCAGGAAGCGCCGGGACAACAGGCTGAGGTAGGCCTGATCGACCATCGGCCCGATGGCCTGACCTTGGTAGAGGCCCATGTCGGCCAGCTGCGGCCAGATGGCCCGGTAGTCGCCGTACACCGTGACGGCGGCACGGATCTCGTCCAGCGGCACCAGCAGGTTCAGCCCGGTGGGGTCGGCCTGCAGGCCACTGGCCTTGGTGCTGAAGGCCTGGCTTTGGCTCAAGACCTGGTCGGCCTTGTCGCGGTTGATGCCGTAGTAGTAGTACCAGCCGCCGACCAGCAACACACTGCCCAGCCCGGCCAGCAGCGAACCACTGAGCAGCAGGCGACGTTTGCGCCGCGCCACCTTGAAGTTGTCGCCGGCCAACCCGGCCTCCGGGTAAACCACCCGCTGCAACAGGTGCTGGGCGAAGTACACCACCGAATGCCCTTGCGGCTTGGCCGAACTGACCGGCGCGGGGAACCCGTAGGCCCGCGCCGAGGCCTCGACAAACAGGTTGGCCACCACACCGCGCTGGTACACCGACGACAGGTACACGCCACGGACCAGCGCGGGAGTGGTGTAGCGGTCACTGCCCAGCACATCGCCAAGAAAGCGCAACAGAATTTCCCGTGAACCGCTGAACTGGCGCATCAAGCAGAACAGCCGCTCACGCACCTCGGCCGGCTCGGGATCCCCCATGGCCCGCATGACCTGCATATTCAACGCAGCGACGAAGCGGTCATACGCAACCGCCAATTCGTCCAGCCACGCATCGAAATCCTCGACGGCATCCAGGCTGAAGGTGAAGCCCTGCACCTCTTCCCGTGCCGATGCAGGGAGCTTGGCGAACAGCTCTTCAAAGCCGTCGAGCAAGTCGAATTTGCTCAGCACCACGTACAACGGCAGGCGCGTGCCCAGCTCATGACCCAGTTCGTTCAGGCGGGCACGCAGCAGATAAGCCAGGTTGCGACGCGCATTGGGTGGACGCTCAAACAGGCTGACCATGTCCACCATCAGCACCACGCCGTTGAGCGGGCGTCGGCTGCGACTGCGCGCCAGCCAGTCGATCAGGTGGTGCCACAGGCGCTTTTCGGCGCCAGCCGGCAGCCCGCCCGATTGTTCGACCGGGTCGACCACGGGTTCGGCGATGCTTTCAGTGTCCGTCGCAGCAGTTTCGATGGGCGCGGCGGGAGCCTGCGTGGATGGCGGCTGCCGTTCGGGCTGGCTGATGAACTCACCGGGCGGGTCGATCAGCACCGCCTCATCGCCGATCCACCAATCGATGTCGAACGCCAGATCAGGGTCTGCGGCCACCTGCGCCGCGCCACTGCGCGCGGTACGAGTCAGGGCGAAACTCTGGCTGGAGCGGCTGATAAAACTGGACTTTCCCGCGTTCTCCTCCCCCAGCACCAGGTACCAAGGGATCTGGTGCAGGCTGCGGCCCTGATGGTTGTCCCGCACCCGCGCCAGGTTTTTTTGCAGTGATCGCTCCTGGGCTTGCAGATATGCCAGGCAAGGATCCTGCACCCGTTGTGCCTGTTGGTCGCGCTCCTGCTGCAACCGGCGCTGGCGACGGTGCACAAGCCAGGTCCACACCAACAGCGGCAGCACTACCAGCACCACGCTGATTGCCAGGCGCATCGGCCAGGGTGCCAGCGGTTGCGTGTCGCGCCAGGTCCAGTTCGGCCCCAGCCACCAGAGCCAACCCAACACCACGACCATCGCCAATATCCCGGCCGTGATGACAATCAGCGTCCCATGGCGCTGAAGAACGGAAAACCCGCGCGCCAACGCACCCGGCCTCTTGTTCATTACTGTTCGCCCCTGAACTTTTCCAAGATAAAAATCGTCCCAGCGTCGCATATGAAAACGCTATGTACTTTGAAGCACTTCATTCGTGATGTCGGGCAGACAGTAACAGTGCCCACAACTAACGATCAATGTTAAATCCAAAAGAAACATAATTTTACATCTGCACCATTAATTACCTTGACGAAGCTGCCCTGCCACTAGAAGTATCCGCACATATTTATTAATTGGCACTCAACTACGACAACACATAACTTCCTACAGAGCTTTCCTACAACTAATCATTACAACTTAAACCCACTCGGCGGACAAAACCATGTCACTTAAAGCTCGCTTTTCAGAAGAACTCCGCTACCTGCAAGAGTTGGGGCGTGAGTTCGCTGAAGACGATCCGCGCCTGGCGCCGTTCCTGGGCGATCAGGCGTCCGATCCAGGCGCCGCGCATCTGCTTGAGGGCTTCGCCTTTCTAACCGCCAGGCTGGCCCTGAAGATCGAGGACGATCTGCCGCAAATCACCCACCCGCTCCTGCAGCAGGTGTACCCCAACTACCTGCGCCCGTTGCCCAGCCTGACCCAGGTGCGCTTTGACCCGGTGCTGCACGCCCTCAGCGGTCCACAGGTGATCGCCAAAGGCACGCCGTTGTTCTCCCGCCCGGTGGACGGCGTCAGTTGCACCTTTCGCACCTGTACCGACGTAACCCTTTATCCCTTGCAGATCAGCAACGCCAGCGTCTCCCATAGCGTGCAAAAGTCGATACTGAGCATTGATCTGCAGGCCCTGTCGGACCAGCCGTTGAGCGAGATCAACGGTGATCGTCTGGACTTCCACCTCGGTGGCGGCGACCTCAACGCGCTGACGCTCTACCAATGGCTGGCCCAGCACCTGCACAAGATGGTGCTGTGCCTTGACGACAAACGCTTGGCCCTGCCTCCGGATGCGTTGGGCTTTCCCGGCTTCGAGCCTCACGACGCACTGCTGCCCGGCCTGGAGCAGCAACTGGAGGGCTATCGCCTGCTCCAGGAGTATTTCTACTTCCCCCAGCGTTTTCACGGGTTCAGTGTCAGTGGGTTACGCTGCCTTTGGCCCCAGGCAACAGTGGGCCAGATTAGCCTGGAGCTGCACTTTTCCACCCCGCTGCCGGCCTTCGTCCAGGTCAACCCCGACACGCTCTGCCTGTACTGCACCCCCGCAATCAACTTGTTCGACTACCCGGCCGAACCGATCCAGCTGGATGGCGAAGCACTGCACGCGCTCGTGCAACCACGCGGCCCACACCCCCACGCCTATGAAATCTTCAGCATCGACCAGGTCAGCGCCCGGCGGCGCAAACCGCAAACCCCGGCAGACAACTACCGGGTCGACTTCGCCCCCTATGAGTCATTGCTGCATCAGGTGGAACCGGCCGGCGAGCGCACGGCCCGCTATTACAGCCACATCATTGAACCGGAGCTGCTCAAGAACGGCGCCAAACACAGCCTGCGCCTGATCCATGCCGATCAGCGCCCGTACCTGGGCGAACGTGAAGTGCTCAACATCCAACTGACCTGCAGCAATGGCGACCTGCCTCGACAGTTGCAAGTGGGCGAACTCAACCGCACCACCCAGACCACGCCCTCGTTCGCCACCTACCGCAACCTCACTCGCCCGACCCGCGCCTATCCGCCCATGCTCGACGGCCAAGTGCTGTGGGCGCTGATCTCCAACCTGGCCTTGAACAATCTGTCGCTGTCGTCGCCGGCGGCGCTCAAGGCCGTGTTGCAGGTGTATGACTTCATCGCCCCCCATGACCTGCCCCACCACCGTGCCACCCAGCGCCGCCTGGAAGGCATTCGCCAAGTCCGCACCGCGCCGGTCGACTGGTGGATCAAGGGCGTGCCCGTGCGCGGCAGCTGCACCACCCTGGCCATCGACCCGGCGGCCTTCAGCAACGCCGGCGACCTGCACCTGTTTGGCAGCGTGCTCTCGCATTTCATGGCGTTGTACGCGAGCACCAACGCGTTCCAGCAGTTGGAAGTCATCAACGCTGCCGACCACACCGCCTTCACCTGGCCGATGCGCACCGGCCAGCAACCCATTATTTAATCCGCGGAGACCGACATGCCGACCCTCCCCCCCACCACTAGCTTCTCCAGCACCCACGGTGACGCCCGCGAAGGCCGGCCCGAAAGCGAACTGTTCTGCCATCACGATCCGCTGGAATTCCAGGTGCGCGGGCACAGCCTCAACCCGCTGGTGGATGTCGCCATGCCGCTGTTCGGGCTGGTGATGCGCTTGCGCAGGACCGAGGTCTACCAGCCGGTGGAACAGCTACAGGGGCACCTCACCAATCAGATCAAGGTGATGCTGGAAGAGCTGCGTCAGCAGGGCTACAGCGAAGCCGAGTTACGGGTTTTTTCCTACACGCTGTGCGTGTTTGTCGATGAGGCGGTGCTGGCCACGCCTTGGGGCACTGGGTCGGTGTGGCAGGCCAAGTCGCTGCTGAGCACCTTTCACCAGGAAACCTGGGGCGGCGAGACCTTCTTCACCCTGCTGACCCGCCTGCAGGAAACCCCGGAACAATACCGCGATGTGCTGCTGCTCATGTACCTGTGCCTGTGTCTGGGTTTCAAAGGCCAGTGCAGCGTGCAGACCCAGGGCGACCAAGTCTTGCAGCATTTGATCAGCCAATTGCAGGGCGTGATCGGCGCGCTGCACGACCCGGTGCCTGCGCACCTGACCCGGCCGCTGGACAACGTTGCGCCGCGCCACTACCAGATGAACCGGCAATGGCCGTGGTGGACCCCTTGGGCGGCAGCCGGAGCGGTTTGCCTGGGTGCGTATGGGTTCTTTGCCATCCGCCTGAACACCATGACCCAGC
Organism: Pseudomonas sp. IT-196MI5; assembly: GCF_949767415.1. NCBI lineage: Bacteria > Pseudomonadati > Pseudomonadota > Gammaproteobacteria > Pseudomonadales > Pseudomonadaceae > Pseudomonas > Pseudomonas sp. IT-196MI5. The sequence goes on along the minus strand of NZ_CATKPZ010000019.1, from coordinate 5,420 downwards.
AAGTCATGCAATCACTGGAAGCCATATTGCTACGTTAGTGGCTGTAGGCAATTTCATTGTTTTTCGTAGTGCCCGTGCAGTTTGACACTCGATAAAAATCAGCCTCACGCACAACTAAGGAAATTTCCCACAACAAATACGGAAAGCATGAAGGCGACAGCCAGATAACGCCTCTTTAAAGTTCAAGGCCTTTTAAACCTGCCACATGGATCGCCCGCAGGAGTCGCCATGCCCCATCCGCGCGAAGTGCGCTTCACCTTCAGTTCAACCGCCGATACCAACTTCGATGTGGTCTCGTTTGAACTCACCGAAGGCCTTTGCGAACTCTATTGCCTGACCGTGAACCTGGTCAGCACCTCGGCCACTGCCGACTTCGCGCAACTGCTGGATCAACCCGCCATCCTGACCATCTGGCAAGGCGAGCAACCGGTGCGCCACGTTCACGGCCTGATCAGCCGTTTCGAGCAGGGCAAGACCGGTTTTCGTCGCACCGCCTACCGCGCCATGATCGAACCGCAACTGGCCCGCGCCACCCTGCAATCGGACTGGCACATCTTCCAGCAACGCAGCGTGCCGCAGATCCTCGAACAGCTGGCCACCGAACGCCGCTGGGGCGCCTGCACCCAACGCCTGACCGAAGCCCACCTGCCCCGCGAGTATTGCGTGCAGGCCGGCGAGCTGGATTGGGACTTCTACCAGCGCCTGGCCGCCGAAGAAGGCCTGCTGTCGATCTTTGAGCACAGCGCGGCCGGACATCAGCTGATCCAGGCCGACCATATCGCCAGCTTCGGGGTGATCGAGGGCGAACCACTGCTGTACGAGCCCAACCCTGGTGGGGATCAGGCCCAGCCGGCGCTGCACAGCTTCACCTACCGCGAGCAGGTGCGCAGTGCCCAACAGACCCAGCGCGATTACACCTTCACCCACCCGCGCTACAACCTGGAGCAGCACGAACAGGCACGCCAGCTGGAACACCAAAACCCCGACTACGAACGCTACGACTACCCCGGGCGCTACAAGCACGACGACGCCGGCAAGCCCTTCACCCTAACTCGCCTGCAAGGCCTGCGTGGCGATGCGCGCACCGCCGAAGTCACCGGCGACGATGCGCGGCTGGTGCCGGGGCTGGCGTTCGACCTGACCGGGCACCCGCGTGACGACCTCAACATCGGCTGGCGCGCCGTCGCTATCCACCACATCGGCAGGCAACCTACCGCGCTAGAGGAAGAAGCCTCCGACAGCAAAGTGGGCACCCACTACAGTTTCACCGCCACACTGATCCCCGACAGCGTCGAATGGCAAGCGCCACCACGCCCCAAACCCTGCGTCGAAGGCCCGCAGATCGCCACCGTGGTCGGCCCGCCCGGTGAAGAAATCTACTGCGACGAACACGGCCGCGTGCGCCTGCAATTCCCCTGGGACCGCCAAGGCCAGGACGACGACCGCAGCGCCTGCTGGGTGCGCGTCACCCACAACTGGGCCGGCGCCGGCTGGGGTCACGTCGCCCTGCCCCGGGTCGGCCAGGAAGTACTGGTCGGTTTTCTGCAAGGTGATCCGGACCAGCCGATGATCATCGGCCGCAGCTACCACGCCATCAACCGCTCGCCGTACAAATTGCCGGAGTTCAAGGCACTCAGCCCCATCCGCAGCAAGGAACTGCACGGCGAACGCCACAACGAACTGCGCCTGGACGACACCACCGGACAAATCAGCGCCAGCTTGACGAGTGACCACGCCGCCAGCGCCCTCACCCTCGGCTACCTGACCCACCCACGCCCCGGTGGCGGCGTGCCACGCGGCCAAGGCTTTGAGCTGCGCACCGACGCCCACGGCGTGCTGCGCGCCGGCGGCGGTTTACTACTCACCACCCAACCGCGCCCCCGCGCCGCCGAGCACCACACCGACCTGCCGGAAACCGCCGAACACCTCGACACCGCCCGCCAACACCACGCCACTTTCGCCAGCGAAGCCCGCGACCACCTGGCCCAGGAAGGCGGCGACCAGGACGAAGTCGCCGACGCGCTCAAGGCCCAGCACAACGCCATCCGTGGCACCGGCGGCAACCCCAACACCAACCAATACCCCGAACTGGCCGAGCCACATCTGGTACTGCACAGCCCCGCCGGCATCGCCAGCAGCACCCCGCAATCGACCCACATTGCCAGCGGCGAACACCTGGCCCTGAGCACCGGCGGCCACACCAGCCTGGCCATCGGCAAACGCCTGCTGGTCAGTGCCAGCCGCGGTATGCGCACTTTTGTGCAGAGCCTGGGCTGGCGGCTGGTGGCGGCCTCCGGGGATATCGATATTCGAGCGCTGAAAGACAACATCAACCTGCTGGCCAAGCTCAAGGTCACCGTGACGGCCGAGCGCATCACGCTCAGTGCCAAGGAAGAAATCGTGATTCAGGCGGCGGGGAGTAGCACCACCTACAACGCGGGCGGGATTACCCATGCCACCGGCGGGTTGTACACCGGGCATGCCGTGGATTTTATCTATGACACTTCGAAGAGTAAGAAGGGGGCGTTTCCGGAGGAGCCGAAGGCGGGGAAAGGGAATTTGGAGTTGTTTCAGCAGTATGCCAACGGGATCGCCTTCAAGGGAGGCGAATATCAAGTGGAGGATGCGTTGGGCAAGGTCATCAAAGGCTCGCTGGACGCGAACGGATTTGCAGCGGTGACCGGTGTTGCGCCAGGCCCGGCCAAAGTGCTTTTCAGCAAAGACCCGGTCGATGTCTGGACTGATCCCGGCTTTCCCGGTCCCCATGAGCAGATAGCAGCAGGTACCACTGAAGCGTCCAGCCAACCACTGTCTGCACAAGCGCAAGCCCTGCTGGACAAGGTGCTCAACGCCACCAAACAAACGCCAGTGAGCCTTGCCACCGACCTGCTGAAAAAGACCGTGCCTAGGCCAAACGCCGCCACTGCCCTTGCCTCCCAGTTACCTCAGACACTCGTGAAAAACGCCGAGACGCTCGGATTGCCACGCAAGCTCTCGGAGAAAACACGATGACCGCAGCCACTGCGCGCCCGCCCCAATCAGCCACCGCCCCGCTCAATACCACCTCAAAAAATGACATCGATGCAGGTAAGGAAAAACTCGACAAGTGGCTGCGTAACCTCACCAACGATGCCATTGGCTGGAATGCCGTACAGACCGCCGGCGCGGTGATTCCCGGTGTCGGCACCGTCTTTGCCGCCATTGATGCCATCGGTGACCTGCTCACCCTGATCGACGGTGATCAAAACGACTTCCTGACCTGGGTCAGCTTTGGCGTCAACGTCGTCGGCCTGATCTCCTTTCCCGGTGTCGGGCCGGCACGGCTGGCGGTGCGCACCACGCTTTCAGCCGTCAGGCGCAATGGCCTGCCCGCCATTTCGGCGGCCATGCTCAGTGCATTGGAAGAGAACCTTAACGACAAAACCCGTGGCGCGCTGGAAGACTTTGCCAACGCCATCCAAGCGCGTCTGAGCGAACTGCTCACCAAAATTGCCGCAGAAATCAGAAAAGCCTGCGCCGCCTTCGCCCGCATGCTCAGGAGTATCGCCAGTGAGCAAGGGCAGCAGGCGCTGGCCAAGCAAGCCAAGGTCGGCTCTTTTTTCTTCGGCCCAGTGGTCGGTATTGCCGCCCAGTTCATGATCGACGACAGGCTGCTGTCCAAAGCCGTTTGCCAGAAACTGCTCACCGTCGCCAGTGCCGCCGACAGCATCGGCCTGGCGGTAGCGCAGAAAGTTCAGGGACTAGGGGATCCGAAAAGAATCGGCAGTATAGGCAACCTGATCATGGAATTGGTCAGCGCATTGGCCGCCCGCAAGCGCCGCGGCGCTCAGTCGACCAATGCGTCCAGCCACCAGAACAATCGAGCTCAGGCGACTCACGGCCAAGGCCCACTGGTCACCCAGTCAACTCAGCGAAAAGGTACCAATGATCCCAATGCTTGTAAGAACTGTAACCTTGGCGTCCCTTCAGGCACTGGCCGCAGCATCAGCTTCGCCACCGGCAGTGAAACGCTGGAACACACCGATTTCTCGCTGCCTGGCCCCTTCCCGATCGAGTGGACACGAACCTACCGCTCCAGCCTTTCGGCGTTTGATCAGGGAAGCCTTGGCGCACGGTGGATCACGCCGTTCTCGATTCGCATTGACCAACATCAAGATGGCCTGAGCTACCACGGTTACGACGGACGCAGCCAGCGTTACCCTGACCCCGAGATCAGCAAGCATCACTACGACCCGATCGAGGAAGTGCTGCTGATTCGCACCACGGCCAACACGTTGGTAATCGTGCGCGGCCACGACAGCCAGGAGACGTTTCAAAAGCAAGGTGATCGCTACCTGCTCAGCGGCATTACCTTGCGTGGCGGCGCTCGCATCGCTCTGCATTACGAACACCAGCACGCCGGCCAGGCCGTACTTTCAGACCTGCTGACCTATCAGGATGACACTCAGCACCAGCACATTCAGACCCAACTCGACGAACGCGGTCGCATCACCGCCCTGTGGTTAATGCAGGAAGGCCAGCCCCAGCGCGAACTGGCCAGCTACGACTACAACGAGCACGGCGACCTGATCGCCGCCCGCGACGAACACACCGCGCAGTGGAACTACGAATATAAGCACCACCTGATCACCCGCTACACCGACCGCACCGGGCGCGGTATCAACCTGCAATGGCAAGGCGAAAGTGTCGACGCCAAAGCTGTACGCGAATGGGCTGACGATGGCACCTACGACACCCGCCTGGAGTGGGACGAGAATATCCGCCTGACCTACGTCACCGACGCGTTGGGCCAGGAAACCTGGTACTACTACGACATCCTCGGCTACACCTACCGCGTCATCTACCCCGACGGTAATGAAGAGTGGTTCTACCGGGACGATGCCAAGAATGTTGTCCGCCATATCCACACCGACGGCAGTACCGACAACTACGCCTACGATGACCGGGGCAACCTGCTCCAACACACCCGCCCGGATGGCAGCAGTGTTCATCACGCCTACGATGATCAGGACCAACGTTTCAAAACCCGCGACGCCGAAGGTGGCCTGTGGCGGTACGACTACGATCAGCGCGGCAACATCATCGAAACCGTCGACCCGCTGGAGAACAAAACCCAGTACACCTACAACAGCGATAACCTGCCCGTGGTCATCACCGACGCCAACGGCGGCGCCAAACAACTGGCCTACAACGCTGACGGCCAACTGGACCGCTACACCGACTGTTCCGGCAAGGTCAGCCAATGGGACTACGATGCACTCGGCCGGCTCAACCGCTTCACTGATGCAGAAGGCAATACCACGAGCTACGAATACCGCGCCGGGCAATTGGTGCGGCTTATCCACCCGGACAAGAATGAAGAACTTTTCGAACGCGACGCCGAAGGCCGCCTGCTCACCCACACCGACGCCCTGCGCCAG